>CAMHNT010000146.1 GCA_946186535.1 uncultured Clostridia bacterium | reverse complement strand
ACGACAGGACCGTTTATACCAAAAATTACATCATTGTTTTCCAATCGTTTCATCTCCCTGTAGGAATATCCTTGCAGTGACCGGTTATTCTATCGTGAAGCCCGAAGTTTCAATAAAATTACGCTTCTGATCCTCAAACTTGCTGTCGAGAGTTTCGTCCGCAACAATGGACAGCTCTTCACAGTAGCAGCGGATACCGCCGAGCTTGATAGAATTGTCGGTCACAAATTCGCTGTCGCCGAAATATTTCTTAAGCTGAGGAATAAACTTCTCATCACGCTCGGAAATATAAACGACCGCCTTTTTTCCGCCAAGATATTCACTGATTGACTTAGCAGAATTATTTATGTAGGTCTCATATTTTTTGCTTTTCGAAAACTCAAGAAGCTTTTCGGATGCCTCGGAGAAAAGTGAGTCAACCAATTTGTTTCGCTTTTCAAAAAGCTCTCTCTTAATTGCCGTTTCCTTTAAGGAATTTTCTTTTGCCAAAGCTGCTCTGAACTTAGCCTTTTTCTTTTGGATGAAAGCGAAAGCCGCAGCCGTGCCTTCTTCATTCGCACGGTTCAGCTGTTCTTCACGGAAATCCTCGATTTCGGCTTTCATGGCAAGTTTCTGTTCTTCGGCGTATTTTTCAATCGCCTCTAAGAAGCTGTTTGTTTTGCTGTTTGCATCTATCATAAACAATGCGCTCCCAATCTTGACATATATGCCGATGCTTCAAAAGCACCTGCATTAATCTAATTTTATGCCGATGGCATCGTGAACGTACTTCGTGATGGAATCACTTGTACGTCCGTTGCCGTGTCGGTCAGGAATTTCTACGATCAACGGCTGACGTCTGTTCATCTTGTAGTCCATTATCATTTCCGGACACAGATTCACAAGAGTCGCCGTCATCAGAACTACCGCAACATCGGAACGCTGCATGACCTCGTTAAGAGTTTTCTTTACCTCTTCTTCAGTATGTATAACAACACCCTCGATTCCCGAAAGCCGCATACCCATGAGCGTATCCACGTTGTCGCTTATAAGATAAAATTTCATATTCACTCACGTTCCTTTTCGGAAAGATACGATTAACCGAGCTTGGAGAGAATAAGGATAGATACGAGCATACCGTAAAGTGCAACACCTTCGCCGAGCGCAACGAAGATAAGAGACTTACCGAAGTTCTTAGGATCTTCGCTTGTTGCACCGATAGCTGCAGGAGCGGCATAACCTACGGCGATACCGCCGCCGATACAGGAAAGACCCGTTGCGATACCTGCACCGATAAGACCCATACCCATTGAGCTTGCAGCCTGTGCTGCTGCCTCTGTTGTCTCGGCAGCGCTTGCTACCATTGGGCAGAGGAAGCATACGAGGAATATAGCGCAGAACGAAGCGATCTGCATATACAAGGCTTTCTTTCTCTTGCAGCCCTTCTGAACTGCTCTGTTAGCGAGATAAACAGACGAAACACCAAAAATAACCGGGATAGCAAGTAATACAAATTCCATGATAAAGTACCTCCTAAATACAATAAAACAAATCGTCGTTAAGGGCTCTGCCCTTAAAACCCGCCAAAGGCTCTGCCTTTGGAAACCGCCGGCTTTTTGAAAAAAGCCGGACAAAAACTTTACTGTTACTCTCTAAGAACCTTTTTTGCAGCTTTAAAATTCGCTCATTCATAGTAAAGAATAAAGCTAAACCCAAACAAAAAGGTTCTTATTCACTGAGTGCGCTGACAGGCTTGTAGGCTCTGCCGTCGCCCTTGTAGAATCTTCCGAACATCTCATAGAACTCAAGTCTCAATACCTGAATACAAACAAGCAATGCCTCGAGAGCCATTACGAAGATGTTTCCGATAATAACAATAAGCACATATACCACGCCGCTCGACATATTCGCAAGCGTGAATACAACCTCCATCATACCTGCGTGAACGAGAACGAATGCGCCGACACGAAGGAATGACATCGTATTTGTTACATAACTCAGAAGAACCTCGAAGAGTTCAAAGAAGTTCTGAACGCAGTAGCCGCCCCAGCTTTCGGGCTTCCAGTCCTTTTTGCCTTCGGAAAGCTTTCCGAGAGGCTCCTTGAGAAAAATCAGGAGAAGCGGAACAGCGATCAGGCATATTATATATACCGGGTTGGCAAGCTTAACTCCAAGAATCATCTGCGAAACAAGCGCCGCAACCACTGCAGCGTAGAACACCAATCCTGCAATTCCGTTGTTTCCGAATACCGCATTTTCTTTGTCGTGCATCTTGAAAGACACGATAATATTGAGAATAATGGCAAGCGTTACAAGCACAATACCTATGCCCACCGCAAGATAAATAATATTGTTCGTAGTAGCAGGTTCCATAACGCTGATCGGCTTTTCGTCAAGTCCGAACAGTGCTTTGTACAGCGGATTGAGAGCTTCCTCGAATCCGAAAACGGAACCGTAAACAAATCCGAATATCGTTCCCGAAATACCACACGGAATGAGAATCGAACCGAGCGGATTTTTCTTTTTCTTCATGAATATGCCGAAAAGCATGACCATGAGTCCGTGACCGACGTCGCCGAACATGATACCGAAAAGTATCGTATAGGTAATTGCGATGAAGGTTGTCGGGTCAAACTCGTTGTAGTTCGGCAGACCGTACATCTCCGTGTAGAACTCAAATCCCTTCGTGAAGAAGTTGTTTTTGAGCTTGACCGGAGGCGAATGCATGAGCTCGCTTTTTCCGTTTGTAAGCGTACACTCAACCGAATATATCTTGGTGAGCTTCTCCGCAACCTCTTTTGACGTCTCTTCGGTTACCCAGCCGACTATGACGAAGCTTTTGTTGTAGGTTACCGCCTTCGACATAATATCAAATTTTTTCTGAAGCTCGGTGAAGAAGCTGTGATAGAAATTCAGATCGTCCTGCTTTGAACTTCTGAACTGTTCAAGCTCGGCTTTTGTGTTTTCAAGTTCCTGACGAAGCTTCGGAAGAAGCTCTTTCTGTTCTTTGTAGTACTGCTCCGGAGTGCCGTTCAGATCGAGAACACCGCAGCTTTCAAAGTAAAGACTTGAAAAAATCCTGTCAACGTCGTCGCTGTTTGAAATCGGCGAGAGATAGAGACCCCAGTAATAATCGTCGTCGTGAGAATACGGAAAGAAAATCACGAACGGATTGTCGCTGTAGTCCTGCATTTTTTCAAAGCTTTGCTTCGGAAGCTTTCCGAAATTCGCTTTGATGTAGCGGCACTGATTCAGCTTGTCGATTTCCAGATCAAGACTCAGGAAGTGCTCGATCTGTTCGATATTTCTTTTGCAGTCCCCTATCCTGCTTTCGAGCGAAAGCTCCCTGTCGGCATATTCCGCCAGCTTCTCGGCGGTTCTGTCGACCTCCTCGGCGGTTTTTTCGTCAAACTCTCTTCCTGAAACATCAACAAGCTTACATTTTATCGAGCATGAATCAAGCGCTGAATTGAACCTGTCGATCGTTTCGCTGTAGGGATTAGCCGCCTGGAAGGGGATAAACATTTTAATGTCCGAGTGAAAATTCATCGGGTCGTCAGGCTGAAAGCTCTTCGTTTCGACGAGCGCTTCCGCAGCTTCATAGAGCTTATCCTGAAGTCCGATTATCCTCAGACATTTCATTTTTGCAATAGCCAAGAATTCCACCTCTTTTGACTAAAAAATTTAAATAGAATTATGTGATAATAAGTGCTTCGATCTTCGAAGAATCAACATTATATCTTGCGCCCTCGATTATGCTTACTATATTGCTGTACTCAGTCTGCATGACAAAAACATACGAAAGCATAACCACAAGCGGAAAACTCGAAAAATGAATATTCTTCTTAGTCACTCTGAACAGACCTACTCTGTATATATCACCCGCATAAACATATTCAAGCCTGCTCAGATTTCTGCCGAAGGAAGTATCCTTGACCGCCTCAAAAACTTCTGCGCTGGTAGTTGCCGCACAGAGCTTCTTTCTGGTCTTGCTGCTTAAAGTTCCGTAAGGAAACAGAAAGCTTGCCGTTGTTTCGGGGGATTCGTGGAAATACTTTTTAAGTCTGAACACACGGACAAAATTCAGATAGTCTATTATCTGATCGAACATTGCGAGCAATGCCTTTTTTTCGGCGCCCGACGAATACTTTTCAATCGAGGTGTAGAGATTCCTGTAACAGAATTTGTAAAGCTTATCCTCTACTCTCGCAATATTGACTTTCTCACCTTTTTTCGGTCTGAACTCGGCGAGGATCGGTTCATACGGCGTTCCCGCAAAGCAGGCGAAGAACTGATCGTAATCTCTCGCGCGTGAAAGACTTGAAAGGTTTATTGACGTATGCTGTGAAAAGTAAGTCGGCATTGAAAATATATATTCCTGTGTGCTGTTTGATGAAAGAAGCGTCAGGAAATGAATGATCTGCTCTATCTCATCCCTCTGAAGAATGAACTGCGCAAAATATTCTCCCGAACCCTTTGTATAAAGACACAATGAATAAAAATCCTCAAAGAGCTTCTGCTTCAGAATAACCTCAAGCTGACCTCTGTGAATCTCTCTTTCGTTTACTTTTTTCAGGACAGTTTCATAGTAGGTGTTGTTTTTGAGATATGTCACAACCTCAGCAACGCTCTTGCAGGAAAGAAGATTTGTGTAGTCCTTTTCGGTGAGCCTTCTGCCGTATTTGGCACGGGCTTTTGCGAGGACTGCATTCGCAGATTTTGAAGAACCCATATCTGCCACCTCCGTTTCAAAATGATACCATAACAAAAATAGATCAGCTGTTGTAGTTCAGCACTCCGCTGACAATATCATTGATCCATTTTTCCTTATGATCCCTGAATTTCTTTTCAAGGGCTTTTGAAACGTCGCTGTAATACTTTTCGGTTTTCTTCCAGTTTTCGTCGGAAGTTTTCTGAGCCGAAGCTTTGTACTCCTCAATGTGAGTTCTCGCTTTGCTGAGATAGTCGTCATAAACTTCCTGATACTTCTTCTTAACCTCTTCTCTCGAAGCGATTTTTTCTGCCTGTGCCTCATCTTCCATTTTTCGGGTGGTTTCATCCATCTGCAAAATTTTGCTGATAATATCGTCCATCGTTTCGCCTCCTTTGAGCCACAATTGAATTGCTTTTTTCGGATTGTGTTCCGCCGTTAAAACGGAACAAATCTATTATTCTATAAATGAGAAATTTTGAAAATTACACAAAAAAGCTTGAAAGAGGACCGTTAAAGTTTTTGCCCAGCTTTTTTCAAAAGGCGCCCCGAAGGAAGTGCCCTTGGGGTACTGGCGGATTCCAAAGGCAGAGCCTTTGGTGGGATTTTAAGTTGCGCCGGCGAAGCCAAGTGCCCTTGGGGTACGAAGCCCTTAACTTTTCGTTCCCCCTTAAAAATGCCGTTTTACGGCATTTTTATAAAACTTTTTGGTCGCTTTAACTATCTTCTAATCGACTTTCTCATTTATAGTATTATATGTAAAAACCAATATAATACCAATTTATTATCCGACAAACAAGTTATAACAAACAACACTAATTTTCATCTGAATTTTATTGTAAACCAAAATCCTCGTTCTCAAGGGGACACTCTCTGCCAGAGCGTCCCCTCTTCAAAAACAGTCCACCGGACTGTTTTTGAATTCACCCCTTGCAGAGGGCT
>CAMHNT010000145.1 GCA_946186535.1 uncultured Clostridia bacterium | reverse complement strand
ATTTTTTGCTTGTATTGCAATTTTATGATTATCCTTTTCTATTATCAGATCAATACCGTTATCGGGCTTTCCTGGTTCGGAAATTTTCTCGACCTTATAACCGGCGCGCTCAAACAATTTTACGAGAAACAATTCAAACCTTTGTCCCCACATATTTCTCGGAATATCGGAACCGTTAAGATCGTCTAAGTTGATAAGCGTGCTGAGCATTTCCTTATCAACATTGTCTTCCTCAAACGAAAACAGGTTTTCGTTTTTTTCTGAGCTTTCAATTTTTTCCGAAAACATATTGCTGTCGTATTCTGCATTTTTTCCAATTTTTAATCTGTTAAAAAGCTGCATGATCTTTTCACCTCTATTCAGTTTCAGTACGTCAAATGGAATAATTTTCACATTAATTATACATGATAATTTGTTTTACTACAATAGAAACGCTGAAATTAAATTATGAATAATTTGTAAATAATATTGTTTGTGTGTACAAAATCGGATGCATAACTTTATTTTTCTTATGTATAATATCAGAAGTATTTAAAAACAAGCTGTTCTCCAAAGAAAAATCGAATCATTACATATGAAATTTTTTACGTATTTTTCAATAAAGTATATGAATTTTTATATGCGTTGGTTATAGTAAAAAGATAAACACTGCGAATAGTTTTGTTGACAAAATTGATTCGGGGTGGTAGAATGAACCTGTTGTCTAATTTTAATGACAATGTTAATTAAGAAATAAGCGGAAAAAATTTCGACGATCGTTACGCTTGTTTTTGCGCAATGCGGACAGACGACCGATAACCGTGATCTTAGGAGGATTTTTCAAAATGAAAAAACATGTTTTGGCGGTTTCACTTGCAATGGCATTGATATTATCAGCGTGCGGCACATCGCCCGCTTCAAACGACACCGAAGAAACCGAAAGCGAAGTCGTTTCTGTTGCTGACATCAGCGAGACCGAAAGCCAAGTGAGCGAGGACGAGAGCACCGAGGAGACTCCTGACGAGGCGGAAGAAAGTGTGGAGGAAAGTTCGGAAGAAGATTCGGACGAATCCGAGATCGTGCTTGAATACAACGAGTTTTTTCTTGCCGACGGTCTGAGCGAGACATACGCAGACCTTGACAACAGAAGCTTTGTTTATGACGGTAAACTCTACAAGCTGGGCGAAGCAACTTTGCAGGATCTCATCGACGGAGGACTCCCCTTCAGAGAATCGGAACTCAAAAATGCCGACAACAATGTTAACCCCAACTACGAGACATCCACATACACATTGAAAATCAACGATCTGACATCTATGCAGGTCAACTTTATGAATCAGACCTCCGACAGTCTCACCGAGAAGGAATGTCTGCTTTCATACGTAAGATGGTACACAATATACGTTCCGCATGACGACTATGATGACAGTCTCGTTGAGGAGATCTATGATTCCATCAATGACGCTTCGGAGCACCTGAGCTTTGCATTCCCGCTTTACCTCACAAAGGACGAGCTGCTTGAAAACAGCCCCGAGCCTACAGATTCCTACGAATATGGCCAAGTGACATATAAGGTCGATTCCGAGGTATATATGGGATCAAGCGGTTATACATTCAATTTCGACGAGGAGACAAATCAGCTCGAGGAAGTCGGCATCTCTTGGCTTCCGTAAGAGCAGAATAAAATGTCAATGGGGATTGATGCATTAAGTCTCCGTGAAAAAAAGACCGGGCGGTTCAAAAGACTGCCCGGTCAATTCTTTTGTCGGATATGATTGCGTTATGCTCCATAACAGTAAGCTTCGGTAAGAACATTTGTTTTTTATCGGGAAAGTGTTCGCTTTCGGAATTTTTTCATAGTATGTATTCGGGAGGATCCTGATTTATGACGGCAGAGAACCTGCCGGCGGCTGTTCACGTAAATCAATTTTTAAAATCTTGTCATATAATTATATCTTTTTTGATACCGAAGGGGCGCGGGGGCGACCGGAAAGCCCCCGTATTTTGCATTAAATGCAAGTAAAATGTAAGAAAAAAAGTTAAATAATATTTCTTTAAAAGAAAATTGATTTCCGTGGCTGCTGTTTTAATAATGTTGACTTTATTTCCGAATGCATATATAATTATAATATATTTTGGGAAAGGAGGATTAAAAATGTGTTCCGATAAAGGGATATCAGAAGGCAGCGGAGATGTTGCCAATCTCGTCGAGCTTCTGCTTGACAGCTATGAAACGCATGAGTTGATTTGCAGAATCGACAAGGATAATATCATAAACAAGGAAATTCTGATAAATGTCGTAGAGGAAATAAGACGTATTCTTTTTCCCGGATTTTTCGACAACAACAAGGTCAGAAGCGAATACGCGCGCTATCTTGCAGGCGAAAGACTGGAGTTCATTCAGTATCACCTTAAAAAGCAGATTGCGAAAGCTCTTGACAACATAAAAACCGACGCTGAGTATTCAAGGGACGAGATAAATCGGAAAGCGGATTCCATAACGTATGATTTTCTGAAAACTCTTCCGAAGATCAGGGAGTACCTTGCCACGGACGTTGTGGCGGCTTTCAACGGAGATCCTGCCGCATTCAGCACGGACGAGATAATTTTCTGCTATCCGGGACTTTTTGCGATAACGGTTTACAGAATAGCCCATGAGCTTTATGTTCTCGGTGTTCCGTTGATTCCGAGAATCATCACAGAGTATGCTCACAACATTACGGGTATCGATATTCACCCGGGTGCGACTATCGGAAAATACTTTTTCATCGACCACGGCACGGGAGTCGTTATCGGTGAAACGACGGTTATCGGAGAGAATGTGAAAATCTATCAGGGCGTGACTCTTGGTGCGCTCTCAACGAGAAAGGGACAGCAGCTTCGAGGAGTCAAGCGTCATCCGACTCTCGGTGACAACGTCACGATATACTCCGGAACTTCGGTTCTCGGAGGAGAAACCGTTATCGGCGACGGCGCAACGATCGGAGGAAATGCGTTCATAGTAAGCTCCGTTTCGAAAGGAATGAGAGTCAGCGTAAAGAATCCGGAGCTTGAGTTCAGCAGAAGCTCTTCCTCCGAAAACAACGCAAACGAATTCTGGGATTGGGTAATTTAAAATGAAAAGTTTTTTAAAATTTGCTTCCGTTTTCCTTGCCGCTTTTTTGATTTTTGTATCGGCGATGTGCGGCTGTCAGCTTTCGTTTGAAGATGAGACCGAGCAGGAAAGCGAAGCGGCGGCTGAAAGCGAAGGCATGACGGAAAATCTCTCAACGAGAAAAGCAAAGGTTTCGATAATTCAGTTTATGGATTACTCTTCTCTTAACGAGTGCTGTGAAGGAGTAAAAAAATCTCTTGACGAAGCGAACGTCGAATATGAGGTGACAGTCGGTTCGGAAAATTCTGCCGAGAGCGACTGTGAGGAGGCGGCTCAGAATATTGCGATAAACGGAGGTTACGATCTGATCGTAACCATCGGAACTCCGGCATCCGTAGCCGTATATTCGTCAATCAGCACCTCTTCGAAAATACCGGTTGTTTTCTGTGCGGTTACCGATCCGGTCGGAGCGAAGCTCGTGGAATCGGAACAGACGCCGGTGAACAAATGTACCGGAGTTTCGGCTCAGTTCGATATTAAAGAGCAGCTGAACATGATAAACACCTTTCAGCCGTACATCACGAAGCTGGGCGTTATCTATACGAAGGACGAACAGAACACGGAGGAGCAGCTGAAAATACTGAAGGAAGAAGCGGAGAAGCTTGACATAGAGATTTTTGATACTGCCGTTTCGGATCCTTCGGAGCTTTCCGGTGCGGCCGACGATCTTCTTTCCGAGGTCGACGCAATAACTCTTCTGCCGGACAATATGGTTGCTGCGAATTCGTGGAATATTGTGAACCGAGGAATAGTTGCTGAGAAGCCGATATACGGAGTTAACCTTTCACAGGTTAGAGAGGGATGTCTCGCAGGTTATTGCTTTGACTTTGAAGAGATGGGAAAGGAAGCAGGAAAAACTGCGGCAGCCGTTCTGAGAGGTCAGAGCGCAGCGGATACGCCGGTTCTGAAAATCAGCGACTCCACGCTTTATGTCAATTCGGATATTCTTGAAAAGCTTGAAATGGAAATTCCGGAGAAATATTCATCTGCCGAAAAGGTAAAAACGAGTTATGAAACAAATTAAATTTTAATTTTTTATAAAGGACTCCCTGAGGATTTTTATGAATCCTCGGGGAGATTTTTATTTTTTAAATCCTAAACATTGTTTGAAAGAGGACGGTTAAAGTTTTCGCCCAGCCTTTTTCAAAAGGCTGGCGGGTTATTAAGTTGCGCCGGCGAAGCCAAGTGCCCTTGGGGTACGGAGCCCTTAACCAAACGTTACTCCAAAAAATGCCGTATTGCGGCATTTTTATAAAACTCTCCCGTAAATTTACTGTCGCTCAATCGGTTTGCTAATTTTCAGTATTATTAAAAGTTTTTATGCTTGCATTGTTGCATACAAAAAAATCAGTTTTTCAAGGGGGTTATGAAGGTACTTTTTACCTTTAATCTATTGGGCTGTTTGGAGGATCAAATCAGCATATATAAGGATGTGAAAAAATGATTGTTCTTTACCTTAATGACAGAAAGAAACTCTGTGCAAAACAATATTCGGATAATTTTGAGGGAGAAAATTCCTTTGAAATCATGAGAATTATTGCGGAGGATGAAATATCCGGACACAGACTGAAAGACTGCACTGTTGAATGTCATATTATTAATCCGAGGGGATCGGGAGACATCGTGCAGCTTGCGTTTCTTAAAAAGGGAAAGTATGAAGCAGAGGTTCTGCTGAGCGGCAGATACACTGCTGTTGACGGCGAACTGACGTTGTTTTTGAAGATTTTCTCGGACGGTGACGCAATCGGTCTCACCAATGAAGTGAAAATCGGAATAAAGCGGCACAAGGCTGTTACGAGCTACATTGAAGACGGTCAGCTGACTCTTCTCGATCAGTATTCAAGGACGATGCAGACGGCGGCAGAGATTATTGAACATAACGTCAACGAGAAGAATATAGACGGTTATATTGAGAATTATCTTGAAAACCATGAAATCGTCGGAGAGCTGACTGAAGACGATATTAAAGTATTATTTTGATGAGGTGGTATTATTATGTCAACAGTAAAATTTGCGAGTCTGAATACGCTTGATGCGTATCTCAGCGAGCTTGATAACAGATATGCGGCAGGAGGCTATACTGTAAGGAGGCTTGAAACTGCGGAAAACGGCTATCTTGCAAGCTACCGTCTGTACCGGAAAGACGAGCCGTTGGGGGACGTCATAAACATACCTAAGGACTATCTTGTGAAGTCAGCTGAAATCAGGACCTGTACGGCTGCGGACAGCCCCGTGAGCGGATACAGCGTCGGTGACAAGTACATTGATTTTGTTATTAATACGGCGGCAGGCGACGGCAACACGAGTCATATCTATCTGCTTGTATCCGACCTGGTTGACACATACATGGGCGGCAACGGTATCAATATATCAAACACTAACATTGTATCTATAAATATCGGAACGGCTAACGGACTTAGCGTTAACAGCAGTGGGCTCAGTCTTGCGACTGCTACAACGTCCACAGCCGGAGCGATGTCGGCGGCAGACAAGACAAAGCTTAACAGCTGCACGGTTGCGAGTGATTTTGAGGAGATTACGGCGG
>CAMHNT010000144.1 GCA_946186535.1 uncultured Clostridia bacterium | reverse complement strand
AGATGTAGTGTGTTTGGGTTGAATGTGCGCAATCGAAGGAAAATCCCATTTCATCGAAGCTTTTCAGTTCTTCGGGAGTATTTATTTGGTTCTCGGCTATATACCTGACCATTTCGCCCCTTGCCATCTTTGCAATAGCAGCCTTCTGCCTGATTTTGCCGTTTATGACTGAACCGAAGCTGCATGTGATGAACGTATCTTCACTTGTAATGAACGTTTTTATGGCTTTTGAATACTCTTTTGAGGCGAGATTTATGATTGTGCGGTCATTCTTGTCTATGACTTCCCTATACAGCTTATCTCCCCAGTAATCATAGAGGTTCTTTTTTCCTGCTACAGAAAGCTCAGACTGCATTTCAAGCCTGTAGGGAACTATTCCGTCAAAGGGATAAAGAACGCCGTAGAATGCCGACAGTATGCATACTCTGTCAATAATAAAATCGAGTGCGTTTTCCGTAAACACACTCGGCTTCATTCTCATATATTGCAGGCCGTCATAAGCCATGATAGCCGGACTCAGGTCCTGATAAAGATTCATATCCGCAAAGCGCCTGAAATTGAGCCGGGCAATCTTATCGCTGCATTTCCACATCTTTTTTGCCTCTTCATAATCAAGCCCCTGAATCGTTCTGCATATTTCCTTCGTATTCTCAATGAAAACAGGAAGCCTTGAAGCGGCGAAAGAATCATTTTCAACCTTCATATTCTTTGCGGGAGAAATTATAACTCTCATATCAATCCAGCGCCTTCAGCATCTGCTCGGGATTATCGGCAGCCTTTACCTTTTTGAAAACCTTCTCAATATTTCCTTCCTCATCAATCAGATATGTTGTACGGACAACTCCCATGCTCGTCTTTCCGTACATCTTCTTTTCCTGCCACACGTCATAGGCCTTGATAGCCTCAAGCTCGGTATCCGCCAGAAGTATAAAAGGAAGGTCATATTTTTCAGAAAACTTCAGATGGGAAGCAACGCTGTCCTTGCTCACTCCGATCACTACGGCATTCTTTTCAATGAACTGCGGATAGAGTTCACCGAATCCGCACGCCTGTTTTGTACACCCTGACGTGTTGTCACGCGAGTAGAAATACAGAATAACCTTTTTCCCTCTGAACTCCTCAAGAGTATGGAACTCCCCGTTCTTGTCGGGAAGATTGAATCCGGGAGCCTTTATTCCTGCTTCCAACATATTTTACCACCACTTTTAAACATTTTCATTGTCAACATTATAATCAATGTTATAACCGATATTTGCCACTGTTCCGTTCGGAGCGTAGAAATACATATATTTGTTGTCGGCATAATACCTGTATTCATTGTCAATAACGGTACTGCATTCGCCGTAAACCTTCTTCGCTTCCTCAAGGGTCATGAAAACCTTCACGCCCTTTTCCGTCTCGAAATTCTCGGAATAGATCTGGATAGCGTCAACCGTAAAAATATCCTGTTCCTCATCATGAACGAATTTCACCCAGAATCCGGGATAATTGTACGTTCTCGATACAGGGCTTCCTTCATCCGTATCGATAGTATCCGGTTCTCCGAGAATTTCAAGAACCGAATCCAGATTTTCCCCGAGCTGAATTTTTGAACCGTTTATGAAAAACGCAATATCATCTTTTGAAAACTCCCCTGTTTCAGCCGGTTCGTCGCTGTTTGGCTGAGAAACAACGGATTCCGTGTCCGTATCGGATTCCGCCTCTCGTGAAGAATCCGAGTCGCTCTCCTTAGTCTCGCTGTTCTGAGGCTTGCTGCTGTTGATTTCGCTTTGAACCGACTCGGTACGGCTGTCACTGCGACTGTTCTGTTGGGAATCGGAGTCTGAATCAGAGTCGGACGAATCCGAAGCGCTGTCAGATTTCCCGCTCACCGAGCCTTCATCCGGATTTCCGCTCACTGAATTCTCATCGTTCTCACTTGAATCAGTTTCGGAGGTTTCCTGAGAAGTAACCGCACCATCCGTGTCGGAAGATGAATATTCTATATCGGCAGTTCTGCCGCCGATGCCGGAAGAATTCTCACCCGTATCCGTAAAATTAATCATAGAAATATTGTCGTCCTCAGTGAATTTCTCCGCACAAGCCGTAACGCTCGAAAGAAGAAGAAGCGCACCGAGAATTACCAAAACTTTCCTTTTCATTTTAACACCTTTCTCTGTTATATTCCGCTCAGCAAACTACCCTTGCCGTTAATTTTCATTACCCTATTTCAGAAGAAACAAACATAAACCTATACATAGATATATTATATCATCAAATCGCTTTTTATCAAGACCTAATTTGTTATAATATTTTAAACATTTTTTTAAACGCCAAAAAGGCTGTGCTTTTTTTTACACAGCCCTTTCAAACTATTTTTATTTATACTTAGGATTCTTCTGACATCGGATATATCCTCATGCATTTTTTCAGAGAAGAAGTATCGAGGAAAAAATCCGTGATCAATCCGGAACCCTTATTTTCATAACACCGTCCTTGTCAATATGCAGGGACATGCTCTGAATATATTTTTTATAGAAATTCTGTTTTTCCGCTTCCGAAATTTCCATTCTGAGCGTAGTGAATATATCGTCAAGAAGCTCGTTGGTATCAATTTCAACGATGTCTTTTACTCTTGATTCAAGCTCATTGTGAAGTATCGCCATTTTAAAATTCTTGATATTTCCCGTACAGAAATCATCGATAGAACAATAGTAAGTTCCGTTTTCAATGAGAGCGTTTTTAATGTCGGGACCGCACTTTGAATATTCTATCATAACGAGGAAATTTGCTTCGGGAAGAGACGAAATAAGTCCCCAGAAATCCGAATCACTCGAACAGAGAATGAACGATGAAATATTGTCACGATAATATGAAGCCGAAACGCCGGCGCACATCTTCATATCAACCAGAGATTTGTTTTCTTTGATTCTGTCGACAAGAATATGCTCGACAGGAATATTTGTAATTTTCTTTATAAAAGACCATGCTCTCGTTGTATGAATATCATCATAGAGCATGATTTTATGAATGCGTTCGATTTCATTTTGATCCAGCTGTTTGAGAACGGAAGCAAGCTTATAGGCGTCTGAATTTTCACAGTCAACGACAATTACGGTCGACTCATTATTTTTTATAAAATCATATATATTCGTTTTTACGGATTCGCTTGCGTCCTTGACCTTGGAAATATCCTGAAATTCGTCTCTGAACTGTCTGTAAAGAATCTTAAGAAATTTCTCGTCATTCAGAAGGATATTTCCCTCTTCAACCGGGTGCCAGTAAATATACCTCGTAAAAGGATAAGTCAGACGCGACTGAACGAATTTTTTAGATTCAAGCTTTATTGCGTCCTCACTCTGCCCTCTCGGCATGACGAAAAGACTTTTGATATAGTCCCACTTGACCCACTCCGGAAAAAGGTCCTTCACCGTTGAAATACGCTGTGCGATAAGCATATTAATATCAGCAAGATATCTGTTAACTTTATAGTTTACTTTTATAATATTTATATCGTTCTTTGAAAGAATTTTAATATCCTCTTTATAGATTTCCTGTCTGTCAAGGTTCTGAAGATTAAAAACAATATTTCTCTCCGTATTGGTATAATTGAGCATCAGATTTGACCTGAGATTGCATAGACTTCTGAGTACAACCGCATTTTTATCCTCCGACAGCCGCTCAAACAGATCTCTGTGATGAGGATTGTTTTCAACAAGCACATCCATTTTCGTACCGATAAGATATGCCACCGTCAGTGAAACTCCTTTCTGAACGGACTGATAATATATACTGTTATCATATTCCGTATCCATTAACATCATCCTTTCCTAAAGTATGTCGTTTTTTATAAAAAATATGCATATCGCAGTTTTATTATATCACATTTTACCCACCATTGCAACCCTTTTTTTACTGCGACTCCGAAGACATTTTTGACACAAGCCGTCGCCCGTGGGTGCGAACTTTTACCGGGCAGGGTTTTCCTCTATCTTACTAACCGGACTTTTTTGAACCTTTTTTTACTGCGACTCCGAAGACATTTTTGACACAAGCCATCGCCCGTGGGTGCGGACTTTTACCGGGCAGGGTTTTCCTCTATCTTACTAACTGGACTTTTTTGAACCTTTTTACTGCGACTAAGACATTTTTGACACAAGACATCGCCCGAGGCTTTAAAATATCCTCGGGCGATAACTTTTGTTAATAAATAAAAAAACTGAAATAATACCGGAATTATTCCCAGCTGCCTTTGATTTTTATGCCGGTTGATCCGGCACAGCTTTCCAGCGCCGAAACTTCCTCCGCCGAGAGCAAAGCCGCTGCAATTCTCGGAAGCGACTCTGCCTGATAAACTTTAGTAACTCCGATTATCGGAACGGTGCCTTTTGCTACTGCATATGCTGCTGCCGTTTCCGAAACGCTGAGTCCGTGCTTCTTTCCTGTTTTTTCAAGAAGCTCAAGAAGAGGTTCGATTTTCCCCAGTATTTTTCTGTTGAAAGCTATACCCCTTCTCGAAAATTTCGGCATGGGATTCTTGGAATTGAATCTTCCTGTCAACGCTCCCTGTTCAAGCACCATGTACGCAAAGAACGGAACATCGTTTTTTCTGCACCATTCAAGAACGCCGTTTTCCTCCGATGTTCTGAACAGAAGACTGAAGTGATTCTGAACTCCGGATATATTGCAGCCGTTTTCATTTACGATCCTGTCGGCAAGCTCAAGCTGTTCAAGGTTAAAATTCGAAACTCCTATGCTTCCGATTTTTCCTGCCTTTTTCATATCGCAGAGACATTTCAGGGATTCCTCGATATTCTTCGGAGTATGAAGCCAGTAAATATCGGGAATCCGTCCGCCGAATTTTTCGACGCTTCCGCGATACATCTGCTCAAGCTTTTTTTCCGAGAAACTCCCTGACGGAGAGAATTTGTCACTCAGAATAATATCCCTGCCTTCAGAGAACAATGCCAGAAGCTTTTCGGCATTTCCCATTCCGTAAACCGCAGCAGTATCAAAAAGAGAGAACCCGTTCTCATATGCAGCCTCAAAACTTTCCTTCAGCGCCTTGGGGTCAGATTTCGAACCGAAAACAATCCGGCTTCCGTTCATTCCGCTTCCCCAGCTCCATGTTCCGACAGCAATCTTCGGAATTTTTTTTCCGTTTATTTTGTAATCCATTGATAGTCCTCCTCAAAAATCAACGTAACAGAAGTAGTACTATATTGATTATAATATAATCCCGAAAAAAAATCAAGTCATTAACATATGTTAATATATGTTAATAAAAGTTAATAAAAAAAGAAAAGCCGATAAAACTTTTCGCTTTATCGGCTTCTTAGTTGTAAACAGTATTCTGAAAAGGATTATTCCTTCTCAGCCGGTGCCTGAGCTCCTGACAAAACCATCTGGATTCCCTTGCTTATTTTGTCATACTCGTTTGTGATTGTTTCCAAGTATTCTCTTCCCTTTGGCTCAAGGTGATAATACTTACGCAATCTCTTTCCAACTATTTCCATTCTGTCGGAAATTACGCCTTTTTCGATGAGACGATAAAGCGTAGGATAGAGAGATCCTTCCGGCATAACAAACTGTTCGCCGCTTCTAACTTTCAATTCCTGTGCAATCTGATAACCATACATATCCTCATTTTGAAGCAGATAGAGAATCAACAGCTCAGATGTGCCTTTTTTTAGATTTTCTGAAATACCCATAGTCTTTCTTCCT
>CAMHNT010000143.1 GCA_946186535.1 uncultured Clostridia bacterium | reverse complement strand
TTGATATTTCCGAATTTCTTCCGTATTAATCGAGAAATATGGATGTATGTGCTAATGATTTTTGTTTTTAATATTGACCTATAAATGAGTAAATTTAAAAATCGCACAAAAAGTTTGAAAGAGGGCAGTTTTAGTATTGAATTAAAATTTTCTTGTAAAATATTGCAATTCTGTAAATTAAACGCAGAAAAATATATCTATGCAAGAAAAAGGCAGATAATCCGGCTTTGTTATTGTCAGAAAAATCGGTTTTATCGTTAACAAATGAAAAATAATTTTATATTATAATAGAAATAGTATTGACAAACGGTAAAAATAGGTTTAATCTATTAGATAGTGATTGCAGTTCATCGGTAGGTAAGGCTACCATAGGGATACGGGTTGCTGCCGCAAAGTAGTGGAGACACTATTCGTAGGCCAACAGGTGACATCGAATCAAGGTGTTACTTAACGCAATTTCATTGCCCTGTGATGCTAAAGCTTGAACGATTGTGCCGTACGGAAAAGTATGGTTATTTTCGCTGTGAAATAAGCTTTCTCGCCTTGCCCACGGAGTCCGGAGTGCAAGGCTTAATTTATTCAGGGGGTGTTTTCATGGCGGAAACAGAGAAAGAAATGAATGCGGAGATTGAGGAGCTCGCGAAAAAAGTTCCGGAATATATTTCGAAACGAAAATACTCCGAACTAAAAAAGATCATGATAGAAATGAACCCTGCGGATATAGGCGATCTTATGGAAGAACTGCCGAGAGAAAATCTTCCGCTTGTTTACAGAATTTTGCCGAAAGAACTGGCAAGCGAGGTTTTTGTATATATAGATTCCGACGCTCAGGAGCTGCTGATTTCAACTTTCAGCGACAGTGAGCTTGAAGCTGTTATCGACGATCTTTATATAGATGATACGGTTGACATTATCGAGGAGATGCCCGCAACCGTAGTAAAGCGTATTCTGAAGCACGCAGACCAGGAAATGAGAGATGAAATCAACAAAATCCTCAAGTATCCCAAAGACAGCGTAGGTTCGGTTATGACGACGGAGTATGTTGACCTTAAAAAGGATCTTACGGTTGAAGACGCTTTTTTAAGAATAAGACGTACCGCCGTAGACAAGGAAACGATTTACACATGCTATGTCAAGGACGAAAACAGAAAGCTCATCGGACTTGTTACGGTCAAGGATCTTCTGATGTCTGACTATCAGGAAAAAATCAGCGATATTATGGAAACGAATGTGATTTCCGTAAACACGACCGATGACCGTGAGGTCGTTGCAAATATGTTCACGAAATACGATTTTTTGGCGATACCGGTTGTCGATAACGAAGGACGTCTTGTTGGTATCGTAACGTTCGACGACGCTATGGATGTCATTCAGGACGAAACCACGGAGGATATCGAAAAGATGGCGGCTATCTCTCCGACCGACAAACCATATATGAAAATGTCTGCTGTTGAGCTTTGGAAGAAAAGAATACCGTGGCTTCTGCTTCTTATGATTTCGGCAACTTTTACGGGCATGATTATTTCGTCGTTTGAGGAAGCTCTCGCAAGCTTTGTTGTGCTTACATCGTTTATTCCGATGTTGATGGATACAGGCGGAAATACGGGAAGCCAGGCTTCCGTTACGGTTATCAGAAGTATTTCCCTCGGCGATATCGAATTTAAAAATATGCCAAGGGTAATCTGGAAAGAAATCCGCGTTGCTCTTCTGTGCGGCATAACGCTTGCGGCGACGAATTTTATCAAGCTTCTGACAGTTGACAAACTTATACTCGGTAATGAAGATATTACTGTTACGGTTGCGGTTGTCGTTTGCTTAACGCTTATTGTAACTGTTCTTTGTGCTAAAATCATCGGCTGTACACTTCCGATGATTGCAAAAAAGATTGGATTCGATCCTGCCGTTATGGCGAGTCCGTTTATCACAACGATCGTAGACGCCGTATCTCTTATGGTCTATTTCAGAATAGCTACTGTATTTTTGCATATCGGAGGTTAACTTTATGGAAATCAAAATTGAGAAAACACTGAAAAATCTTGAACGCAACAATATGAAAGCCTACTACTGTGAAACAAAGGAAGAAGCTTTGGAGCTTGTTAAAAAAATTATTCCGCAGGGTGGAACGGTTTCGCACGGCGGTTCGGAGACCTTGAAGGAGACAGGGATTATTGAGATTTTAAACAGCGGAAGCTATAATTATCTTGACAGAAGCAAATGTAAAACTCCCGAAGAAACAGAAGAACTTTACAGAAAATGCTTTTCGGCAGATGTCTATGTAACAAGCAGTAATGCAATTACGGAAAACGGCGAGCTCTACAACGTTGACAGGAATTCAAACAGAATCGCATGCATAGCTTATGGTCCGACAAATGTTCTTGTGATAGCAGGAGTTAACAAGATAGTTGAAAATCTTGAGAAGGCGGTTGAAAGAGTCAAAACTCTGTGTGCTCCTAAAAATACAAGGCGTTTAAATCTTGAAACATTCTGCAGCCATAAAGATTCCTGTGTCAGCCTTTCAGGTGAAAACGAAGCTTTTATGAGCGACGGCTGCAGCAGTCCTGAAAGAATATGCTGCAATTATCTTGTAAGCGCTCAGCAAAGAAAAAAAGACCGCATCAAGGTTATTATCATAAACGAAGAGTTGGGCTATTGATACAAAATAAAAAAGATATCAGAAAATGAACTCCTCCGATAAAAGGAGGAGTTCATTCGATAAACAAAATCAGAATTCAAAATTAGCGTTAGCTGTACGGCTTGTGAATTGCATCTGCTCTTCACGCTGGCCCTTGCGATTCTTCTTTTTGCTCTTGCTTTTTTCCTGCTGATTCATCTGTTCGTTCTGTTGTGGCTGCTGGTTTTTATTCTGATTACTCATTAATAATCACCTCCGTTGATAAGTATTATTACCACGTTGGCATATTATATTCTGTTAAAATAAATGGTGTTTCTATGAAAAAATTTCCAGACGATTTTTTAGATAAAATGAAAGAATTACTGAGTTCCGAGGATTATGAGAAATTTCTCATCGACAGCGAAAAAAATCCTTTCAGAGGAATTCGGATAAACACATTGAAATGCAGTACTGAAAAAGCTCTTGAATTTCTGACTTTTGCAGGTGAAAATACGCCCTTTTCCGACAAGAGTTTCTATATCCCTTATGACACGGAGGGAATAGGCGATGAACCGTTCCACCATGCAGGAGCATTTTACGTTCAGGAGCCAAGTGCAGCTTCAGCGGTAACAGTTCTTGATGTGCAGAAAGGCGACAGAGTTTTAGATCTCTGTGCCGCTCCGGGCGGAAAGTCAACACAGATCGCAGCCGAGCTTGACGGCACGGGACTTCTCTGGAGCAATGAATACGTTAAAAACAGAGCCAATATACTGCTTTCAAATATTGAACGAATGGGAATTCCGAATGCGGTTGTTTCTAACTGTCACCCCGATGTTCTCTGCGGTTCACTGGAAGGCTATTTTGATAAGGTCCTTGTTGACGCACCCTGTTCGGGGGAGGGAATGTTCAGAAAAGATGAAACAGCCATAGAAGAATGGTCAATTGAACATTCTGTTTCCTGCGGCGAGCGTCAGCTTTCGATTCTTCACAGTGCTTCAAAGGCGCTGAAAGACGGAGGGGTTCTGGTTTATTCGACGTGTACCTTTTCTGTCTTTGAGAATGAAATTGTTATTGAACAGTTTTTAAATGAGCATAAAGATTTTGAGCTTGTTGACAGCGGTGTTAATTTTGGGCGAAGAGCTTTAGAGAAAGCAGTAAGAATTCTACCAAGTGACGGCGGTGAAGGTCACTTTGTTGCGAAGCTCAGGAAAAAGGGCGAGTGGTTCAGCACTCCGGTTACTGGTATACAGCAGAATAAATTTTCTGAAAGAGAGGCTGTGTTAAAGCTCTATGATGAAATATTGAACTCACGGATTTTCGGAGAAAATTTTCAGATGCTTGGAGACAAAATCATACTTCTTCCAGATATCGATTTACCGCCGCTTAACGGACTCGGTGTGATCAGAGCCGGAATTCTTTTCGGTGAAATAAAGAAAAATAGAATAGAACCTTGTCATTCGCTTTTTATGGCGGCGAAAAAGGAAAATCTGAAATCATATGTTGATCTGGATTATGACGACAGTCGATTGAAAAGGTTCTATCACGGCGAAGAAATTGAAATTGACAACAGCTTAAAAGGATTTACTGCCGTGCTTGTGGAAGGTGTTTCAACCGGTTTCGGAAAAGCAGGCGGCGGAGTTCTGAAAAACAGATACCCGAAAGGACTAAGAAGCTTAAAATAATATTCTAAGGAGAAATAAATGGAAAAGCTTTCTGATATAGGAACAATAAAACAAATACTCTCGAAATACGGTTTTTCATTTTCGAAAGCGCTCGGACAGAATTTTCTGATCAATCCGTCGGTATGTCCGAGAATGGCTGAAATGGGCGGTGCAAGAGAAGGCGTCGGAGTTATTGAAGTGGGACCGGGAATAGGAGTTCTTACTTACGAGCTTGCAAAGCGAGCCGACAAGGTTATTGCGATTGAGCTTGACAAAAGGCTTTTGCCTGTGCTTGACGAAACGCTTGCGGAGTTCGACAATGTTAAAGTTGTGAACGATGATGTTTTAAAAATTGACCTGAAAAAACTTATAGAAGAGGAGTTTGATGGTCTTGATGTTGTGGTATGTGCAAATCTGCCGTATTATATAACGTCCCCGGTAATTATGAAACTGCTCGAGGAAAAGCTCCCTATACAGTCGATAACCGTTATGGTTCAGAAGGAAGCGGCAGACCGGCTCTGTGCGCCTCTCGGAACACGACAGACGGGAGCCGTAACCGCAGCCGTTAATTATTACGCCAATGCCGAGATGCTTTTCAAAGTTTCATCGGGAAGCTTTATGCCGCCTCCGAA
Organism: uncultured Clostridia bacterium; assembly: GCA_946186535.1. GTDB lineage: Bacteria > Bacillota > Clostridia > Oscillospirales > Acutalibacteraceae > RUG592. Next base: position 801 of record CAMHNT010000143.1, on the reverse strand, counting down.
GGTTGACAGCGCTGTCATCAGGCTTGACATTCACAATGAACCTACGGTAGAAACCGACAGTGAAGAAATGCTGTTCAAAGTAATAAAGGCGGCTTTCGCTCAGCGAAGAAAAACTCTTCTTAATACTCTTTCAAACTCAATGCCATATGAAAAAGCGCAGATAGCGGAAGCTCTTTCAGCGTCCGGTGTTCCTTCAACTGCAAGAGCAGAACAGCTGAAGCTTGAGGATTTTGCTTCTATTGCAAACGAACAAAATTTCTTGCAGCTGAATGAAATTGATATTGAAAAATATTAAAATTTGGTATATAATTAAAAAGCATTGATTAAATATGTTACTGATATTTTACTTTTTGGCAGCCTTTTATACCGTCAAATTTCTTTCAAATATAAAAGAACGGTAAATGCGTTTCGATTTCATATTCTATACTTATTCAGCTTATACCACCGAAACCTTATGAAAATAAAAATGGGGGATTCAAATGAAAAGGAATTTTGTGATTTCTGTAATATTTATAGTTATTTGTTTTCTTGCGCTTATAGGTGCAATTGTGTTTAATGTTATGGAAGAAGAGCAGTATTCTATGTTTACGGCAATAGGAGCAACGGCGGCAGCCTTTATCGCTGTAATGACAGGTCTAAGAAGCTGGACGGACAAATAATGCTTTAATGCAAGAAAATCAAATCATTTAGCCAAAAACTGAAAATTTAATTTTAAAAATACTGATAAATATATCTATAAATTAATCGATATATAATCGGATTAATGCTTGTGTGGGGGTGACCATAATGAAATCAATAAGG
>CAMHNT010000142.1 GCA_946186535.1 uncultured Clostridia bacterium | reverse complement strand
TATCCCCGGCGGTGTTTCTTTTTTGAGAAAACTACAGGGAGTAAACCGCTTATCGTGCAATACTCACCCTTTTAATTATAATAATACACCAATTTAAGATTATGTCAACAACTACCATTGTCCCCATAAAATATTACGATAATCTTCCCTCAAAATCCTTATACCCGAACGACTTAACAAGAATCTTTTCACCGTCAGAATTTCTGTAAACGATATCGGGAAGCTTCATTCCGTTGAAAGTATTCGTCTTTACCATTGTGTAAAGAGCCATATCCTCAAAGGTCAGAATATCCCCCTCACCGAGAGGCTTGTCAAAGGAATAGTCTCCGATAACGTCACCCGCAAGACAGGTGGGACCTCCCAATCGATAGGTATATTTCTTCTCATTAGGTTCACTCGAATTTTCAAGCGGCGGACGGTACGGCATTTCTATAACATCGGGCATATGACACGCCGCCGAGCTGTCAAGTATTGCTATATCCATTCCGTTATGAACAATCTCCAGAACACTTGTCTTTAAAAAACCTGCGTTCAGAACGACAGCCTCGCCCGGCTCCAGATACACCTGAACATCATATTTATTCTGAAAATGATTGATAACCCTTTTCAGCCGCTCAATGTCATAATCGTCTCTCGTGATGTGATGACCGCCGCCGAAGTTTACCCATTTCATGCCGTGAAGATATTTACCGAATTTCTCCTCAAATACATTTGCTGTTGTTTCAAGATCATCGGAGTTCTGTTCGCAGAGCGTATGAAAATGAAGACCGTCAAGCATCGGAACAATACTCTTGTCAAGCTGCGAAAGAGTACAGCCGAGCCTTGAACCCACGGAGCACGGGTCGTAAATTGCGTGTCCCTCCTGCGTCGAGCATTCGGGATTTACACGGAGTCCGATTGACTTTCCCTTTGACTTTGCAAGCTGTCCGTATTTTCTGACCTGCGTGACCGAGTTGAAAACGATATCGTCGGCATACTCCAGAATTTCATCGAATTCATCGGCTCTGTAGGCAGGCGAAAAAACGTGTGTTTCTCCGCCGAACCTCTCTTTTCCGAGCCTTGCTTCATAAAGTCCGCTTGCTGTAGTGCCACTGAGGTACTTTGATATAAGCGGATAGGCATAGAACATCGAAAATGCTTTCTGTGCCAGCAGTATTTTACAGCCTGTATCGTCCTGCACGGACTTTAAAATTTTAAGGTTGTTTATCAAAAGCTTTTCGTCCACCAGAAAATACGGCGTTTTTATTTTGTCATCCATTTCTGTCAATCCACCAATACCGGATTTCCGTCAATCTGCCACGGCAAACCGCACTTGTTGAGCTGTTCCATGTACGGATCGGGGTCGAACTCCTCAACGGTATAAACTCCCGGCTTGTTCCACTTTCCCGTCAGAAGCATCATTGCGCCGATCATTGCAGGCACGCCTGTCGTATAGGAAATAGCCTGTGAGCCTACCTCCCTATAGCACTCCTGATGATCGCAGACATTATATATATAAGCCGTCTTTTCCTTGCCGTCCTTGACGCCCGTGAAGATACAGCCGATGTTTGTCTTTCCTACTGTGCGAGGACCGAGAGTAGCAGGGTCAGGGAGCAATGCTTTCAGGAACTGTATAGGCACAATCTCATGTCCTTCAAACTCAACAGGCTCGGTCGAAAGCATGCCGACATTTTCAAGGCAGTTCATATGCGTGAGATAGCTCTGACCAAATGTCATGAAGAAACGGATACGCTTTACATCGGGAATATTCTTCGCAAGCGACTCAATCTCCTCATGATGAAGCAGATACATATCCTTCTGACCTACCTGATCAAAGTTGTATTCTCTCTTTATGCTCATTGCCGGAATCTCAACCCAGTGACCGTTCTCCCAGTAAGAGCCGGGAGCGGAAACCTCTCTAAGGTTGATTTCGGGATTGAAGTTCGTGGCAAACGGATATCCGTGGTCGCCGCCGTTGCAGTCGAGAATATCTATAGTATCGATTCTGTCAAATAGGTGTTTCTGAGCATACGCACAGTACGCCTGTGTTACACCCGGATCGAAGCCCGAACCCAGAAGCGCAGTCAAACCTGATTTTTCAAACTTTTCCTTATATGCCCACTGCCATGAGTAATCGAAGTAAGCGGAGAAGCCCTCCTCCTTACATCTCTTGTCATAAACGGATCTCCACTCGGGATCGGTTATATCCTCGGGCTCATAGTTTGCGGTATCCATATAATTAACGCCGCACTCGAGACAAGCGTCCATAATCGTAAGATCCTGATACGGAAGAGCAATGTTCATGACAAGATCCGGCTGAACCTTTTTGATAAGTGCAACAAGCTCCTGTACGTTGTCTGCGTCAACCTGCTCGGTAGTAATTTTAGTATCCGTTTTTCCCTCGAGTTTTTCCTTAAGGGCATCACACTTTGACTTTGTACGGCTTGCAATGCAGATCTCCTCAAAAACATCGCTGTGCTGACAGCACTTCTGAATTGCAACGCCTGCAACACCGCCGCAGCCGATAATCAATACTTTACTCATAATAAAATCATCTCCGTTTTTAATAACAAATTTAAAAATCACACAAAAAAGCTTGAAAAAAATTTGACAAATAAAAGTGTGATTTACTCATTCATACTTTTATATATTGGGCGATTAGTTTTTGCTGTTTAGCAACAAGTCTGATATACTATGAGTTTATTTGTTTATCAAACCAACCCACCCCCCTCCCTGCCGGAGGGGGCTTTTGGCGGTGAAGGGCTTCGCCCTTCACCTATCAGGGCCTAACGACCCTGAACCCGGCTTATCAACATAGCAATAATTAATTGCCTTATATATAGTTACCTAAATATTATACCCATTTACCCTTATTAAGTTTCTGCACAAGCTTCTGAGGATTTTTTATGTAAGCTCTGTTCACCGTTCCGCATTTCACGCAGACCGAATAATAAAGCAGTTCACCGCCAAGCGATGCGCCCTGCACCTGAACGCCTCCGTAGCCGCTGCTCGTAAGCTCCATGAAAACGTCGTTTCCGCAAAAACTGCAAACCGGTTTTTCCATACAGATTCACTCCTTTTTAACCCTTCCAGAATCAATACTCTGTTTTATCAATCCCGAGTTTTTTTAAGCTTCTTTTTCCTGAATATGATAGTATACTCTCCGTTATTGCCCTGACCGCTGTACTTCGGAGGCTTTCCAAATATAAGCGTAATCAACAGAATACACACAAAACACACGAAACAGCATCTGCCATTAAATTCTCTGTTCGGATAGCCTTACTCCAATGCCAGAAGAATTTCTCTTATTATCTTACAGGCAACCGCCGTTGAAGCTCCGCTGTGGTCGTAGTGCGGACTTAGCTCGTTCACGTCGCAGCCGACTATATTCAGCCTCGAACAGACGCATGTGACCGCACGTCTCAGCTCCTCAAACATAACTCCGCCTGCCTCGGGCGTACCCGTGCCGGGGAAAATTGAAGGGTCGAGAACGTCAAGGTCAAGCGTAAAGTAAACAGGCTTTTTTGAAATCGCAAGCTCCTTCACAACACCCGGAACGTCCTCCAGACTGAACGGGTGCATATCCGTATGGGTATTCGCAAACTCAAATTCCGCACGTTCTCCCGAACGGATACCGAACTGGTGAATCCTGTCGTCACCGATAATATCCCAGCAGCGCCTTAAAACGCAGGCATGAGAATTTTTAACTCCGAGATAATTCTCTCTTAAATCTGCATGAGCGTCAAAGTGAATAATATGCACATCTGGGTATCTCTCGGAAATCGCACGAAAAGCTCCCAATGTCACAAGGTGCTCGCCGCCTATCATCATCGGACGCTTCCCATCGTCCAGAATCGTCTTTGTTCTTTCCTCAATCTGACTCAGAACAGCATCAGTGTCACCGATACAAAGCTCAATGTCTCCGCTGTCCATAACCGATATATCCTCAAGATCCTTATTCTGATAAGGACTGTATGTTTCGATTCCGAACGACTCGCTTCTTATTGCACTCGGACCGAATCTCGTTCCGGGGCGGAAAGATGTCGTTGAGTCAAACGGCGCACCGAAAATCACTGTTTCGGCGTCCTTATATTCACTGTCACAGGCGATAAAAGTTTCTACATTTTTATTCAACATTTTTTAGCATATCCTCCACATAAGCAGGAATATAGAAAGCTCCCTTGTGCAGCGTTGTTGTATAGTAACGACAGGTGAGCGAACGCATATTCCAGCGAGTTTCATTCAGATCCTTTAACGGGTGGTACTTCTTCGATGCAAAACCGAACAGCCAGTGTCCCGACGGATAAGTAGGAATGTGAGCCTGATAGACTTTTGCAATCGGAAAAGTTTCAACAATGTTCTTGTGAGCACGCTGACAAGCCGCTGCGTCCTCGGGATAGAACGGACTTTCATGCTGGTTTATCAGTATGCCGTCCGCTTTCAGAGCTTTGAAGCAGTTGCCGTAAAACTCCTTCGTAAAAAGTCCCTCTCCCGGACCGAAAGGGTCGGTCGAGTCAACGATAATAAGATCGTACTCATTTTCCTTGAAACGAACGAAACGCAGCCCGTCCTCATAATGTACAGTCAAACGAGGGTCATCAAATCGGCACGCCGTCTGAGGAAGAAACTTCTTGCAGACCTCCACAACAAGCGGATCTATCTCGACCATGTCTATCGACTCTATCTCCGGGTAACGCACAAGCTCCCTTACAACGCCGCCGTCGCCTGCGCCTATGACAAGCACCTTTTTAACATTCGGGTGAACAGCCATGGGAACGTGGGTGATCATTTCATGATATATAAACTCGTCCTTCTCCGTCAGCATCATATAGCCGTCAAGGGTAAGAAATCTGCCGAATTCGGGCGATTCAAAAACATCTATTCTTTGAAATTCACTCTTTCCGCTGTACAGCTGTTTATCGACACGAATCGATATCTGTACGTTCGGAGTGTGATTTTCGGAAAACCAAAATTCCATTTTAATTACCTCTTAGATTATCTTTCTGTTATGCGAAGCCTGTTAAAGTTTTTGCCCAGCTTTTTTCAAAAAGCTGGCGGGTCGAGGGCAGAGCCCTTGTCGCTGACAGAATAAAGCTTAAAAGAAAATAAACTAACCTCAGCGAAATAAAAAAATATAAAGAAATAAAAAATAATCCTCCCATGAAAACAAAGGCAACAGCGAAGCGTATTGCCGAGCCACGAGGAAATATTTTATAATATAGAATAAAACTCAATATAGCTCTCACAAAAGAACATTAAGCCTATCTACCTCGGGATCCTCCGGACCCGTCAGACTACAGCCCTTTTCCTTTGCATACTTTATATAATCGAGAATTTCCCCCGTAATAAGCTCACCGGGCGCCAGAATCGGGATTCCCGGCGGATAGCACATCACGAATTCACTGCATACTCTGCCCTTTGTCTGTTCAATAGGAAGTGATTCGCTCTGCGCATAAAAAGCCTCCTGCGGTGTCGCTTCAACTATCGGGTCGATATACTCCTGATGCATCATACCGCTGCCGCTCTTGCCGTAACGTCTGCGAATCTCCGACAATGCGCTCACCAGACGTTCGATCTCTCTCGGTCTGTCTCCGACCGAAATATATGCAAGGAAGTTGCCCAGATCACCGAATTCTATCTGTATATCGTACTCGTCACGCAGAAGGCTGTAAACCTCGATTCCTGCAAGTCCTATATCCAACGTGTTGACAGAAAGCTTCGTAACATCGAAATCAAAAACACTCTCTCCGTTGATGAGCTCCTTTGAAAATGCGTAGTAGCCGCCGATTGTGTTTATCTC
>CAMHNT010000141.1 GCA_946186535.1 uncultured Clostridia bacterium | reverse complement strand
TCTGTCATATAAAAACAAATACGCTGCGGATACGGTTTATTTCGGCGGCGGAACTCCAAGTCTGCTCGGAACAGAACGAATTGCTTCCGTATTAAAAAGTATAGAGGAAAGCTTCGGAAATTCTTCAGAGGAAACAACACTCGAAGTAAACCCGGGATCAGCCCAAACACTCGATTTTGAAAAGCTGAAGCATTACGGTATCAACAGAATATCAATAGGATTGCAGTCCTCCGATGAAAAAGAGCTTAAAGCACTCGGAAGAAAACACTCGGCGGAGGATGTTTCAAAAACCGTAAGCATGATCAGAAGCTGCGGAATTAACAACATATCACTTGATTTAATGATAGGAATCAGCGGTCAGTCAATCGAAAGCCTTCAAAAAAGCATTATGTTCTGTTCGGAGCTTGATGTTTCCCACATATCTGCATATATGCTGAAAATCGAAGAGGGCACATTATATTACAGAAACAGGGATAAGCTTCTTCTCCCCGATGAAGATACCGTTTGCGACTTCTATGAATTGATGGTCGATAAACTCGCCGCTCTGGGATACAATCAGTATGAAATCTCAAATTTCTCAAAAAAGGGATATGAAAGCAAACACAACTTAAAATACTGGAACTGTGAAGAATATCTCGGACTCGGAGCTTCAGCTCATTCTTTTTTGAACAAAAAACGTTTCTACTTTGATCGTTCAATCAAAAATTTCTATGAAGGAAAAATAATCGACGACGGCTTTGGCGGAGATGAGGAAGAATATATTTCCATGGTTCTGAGACTATCAGAAGGACTCAGCTTTGAGAAATTTAAAAAATATTTCGGATACGACATTCCCCGGAAATATATTGAAAATGCCGGAAAACTTTCCGGAACAGGTCTGGTGAATATTGATGAAAACGGACTGAGACTTACGAAAAAAGGGTTTCTGTGTTCAAATGCTGTGATCGTTGAGATTTTATATTAACTCATTGTGCTATTAAAAACATTATTAAAGTTTCGCTCAAGCCTTTTCAAAGGCTTGCGGTTTCCAAAGGCAGAGCCTTTGGTCGCTCGTCGCAACGAGCGAAATCTCTTTATGCTCCACTCAGCGGAGTGGGGGCAGAATAAACTTTCGTATAAAACCAAGTTCGGGTGGGGGCGAACCTGCTGACAGTGGTTCGCCCCCAAGGAATTTCTTACGGTTTTACAGTGCAACAAGTTATAGTAATAAAAAAGACGGAAAGAGCAACATACTTTTCCGTCTTTTTTCAGATTTTATTTTATTTTTTCAACTATAGCTCCGTTGATATACTTCCTGTCTCCTTCCAGGTCATAACTGTATGTATCTGCCTGTTCTGTGTCGCTGTAGCATTTTACGAGTATAATACCGTCATCAAATTTCGTATATGCATACTCCACAACAAGTCCGTCATCGGTGCTGCTTGTCAGGAATCCGTCCGAACCGAATTCATATGTAATACCGTATTCTTCATCTCTCCATGTTCCGACAAGCTCATCGACTATCTCAAAATTCTCATAAGCCTCAAGAGGATTTTCGCCCTCTCCCGGCTCGAGCTCCAAGTCATTTCCGTACATATCCGACAACACAAGCTTCTTTCCGGTGAACACATTGCCCTTTATTTTGTAATCAAAGCTTCCGTAAAGCAAAGGCGTATACTGATATATTACGGCAGCGGAAAGAACGTTGCTGTCCTGAGCCGAATAAAGATCGTACTGACCTTCAACAGTCGTTGTTCCGAGCGTTACTGCGCATACTCCGTCTTCTCTGAAATCATAGCAGACGCGCTGAGAATAACTGTGAGTAACGGAAGCCACGTCCTCGGATTCTACGGGTGAATCAAGGGTTTCGGTATATTCTCCGTCCAGGATATAATTCCACTGTCCCACGATACTCTGATCAAAAAACAGCTTCCATACAACAATAGACAGCAAGGCTGCCGCAAAAACACCCAGAACAACAGGAAGCTGCACGTTCTTTACTATTTTTCTCCTTCTCGGAAGAACCGGTTTTTCCTTCTCAGAAGCTTCAGCAGAACCTTCTGTTTCCGGCTGTTCGTCAATTTCTTTTTTATCTTCATCTTTATCGTTAAAATTCTTTGCCAAAAGTATGACCTCCTTATTCTGATGAATCACTGTCTTTTATTTTACATCAAAATCCGGTATTATACAAGTGAATTTAAGATGAATTTTAAAAAAGCCTGAAACCATATCAATACCGACGGAACATTATACGATCTTTCCGAGGTCAGAACATGGCGCAATTATGATTAACAACGGCATAAAAACCGCATATTTTTCAGCTTTCATCAAAATTCTGCATTTTGCACAATCAATTTCCCGGCAGAAAATTAGACTTGTCTAAGTAATACGATTTTTTCAAAACATTGGGTAACAAACAGAAATATTTGTGCATAATATAAATTCGTAAACCAAGAAAATGTCTGATTTTTTTGAAAAAAAATTTTGCAGATAATTGTCAAATTCCGAAATTTGTGTTATATTAATAATGCGGTAGTTTTTATCTGCTGCATATCATATCCTTTCGGCAAAACATATGAATCGAATTTTGACTGAATTTGATTATAAATCAAGGGTATAAATTCACTTTTAAGGAGATGTGTTTATGGAGTTGGGTATTCAAGAGTTGTATAAAAAGTGGCTTGAAAACGCATCGGATGACAGCAGTCTTATTAAAGAATTGGAAGAGGTCAAAAACAACGAGGAAGAAATTTACGATCGTTTTTACAGATCTCTTGAGTTTGGTACTGCAGGTCTTCGCGGCGTTATCGGAGCAGGTACAAACAGAATGAATATATATAATGTAAGAGTTGCGACTCAGGGACTGGCAAATTATTTGCTTAAAAATTATGAGAAGTCCTCTGTTTCGATCTCTTACGATTCAAGAATCAAGTCTGATCTTTTTGCGGCCGAGGCGGCAAGAGTTCTGGCTGCTAACGGAATTAAGGTTTATCTTTCAACGGAGCTTCAGCCTACGCCTGTCGTTTCCTATGCAGTAAGATATTTCAAGAGCCAGGCGGGCATTATGGTTACGGCAAGCCATAACCCTTCAAAGTACAACGGTTACAAATGTTACGGCTACGACGGATGTCAGATGACAGACAAGGCAGCGGCCGCTGTTTATGACGAGATTTCGAAGCTTGACTGCTTCAGCGACGTTAAGCTCGTTGATTTTGACAAGGCACTCGAGGACGGAATCATCGAATACATAGGCGACGAGTTCTATGAATCATATCTCTCAAAGGTTGAAGAGCAGTCGGTTAACAAGGGTATCTGTGAGAACTCCGATCTCAGCGTTGTTTATACTCCTCTCAACGGTGCAGGAAACAAGCTCGTAAGAAAGATTCTTGACAGAACCGGAGTCAAGAAGGTACATATCGTAAAATCGCAGGAACTTCCCGACGGAAATTTCCCGACATGTCCTTATCCGAATCCCGAAATCAAGGAAGCTCTCGAGGAAGGTCTGAAGCTCTGTGAAGAGGTTAAGCCTGATCTGCTGCTCGCTACCGACCCGGACAGCGACAGAGTCGGCATTGCAGTTCCCGACGGCGACAGCTACAGACTGATCACGGGAAATGAAACCGGAATCATGCTCACCGACTACATTCTCAGCAACCGCAAGGCACTCGGTACTCTTCCCGAAAATCCGATCATGGTCAAGACTGTGGTTACAAGCGTTCTCACGGAGCGTGTTGCCAACAAGTACGGCTGTGAGCTTAAAAATGTACTTACCGGCTTCAAGTATATCGGCGAACAGATTCTCGAGCTTGAGCAGAAGAACGAGGAAAATCGCTATGTGTTCGGTTTTGAGGAAAGCTACGGCTATCTTGCCGGCACTTATGTAAGAGACAAAGACGCAGTTGTGGCTTCGATGCTTATCTGCGAAATGGCCGCTTACTACAAGAAACAGGGAAAGTCGCTCGTTGACGTTATTGACGGTCTTTACAAGGAATACGGTTTCTACAAGAACACAACGCTCAGCTTCGAGTTTGAGGGTGCTTCCGGAATGGAAACCATGAAGAACATCATGGACGGTCTCAGAAATTCCGACGTCAAAGAAATGGCAGGTTTCGGCATTGTGAAGCACGCAGACTACTTCCTTTCCTTTGAAGAGGATTTCACAACGGGAACAAAAACCGAGATTCATCTTCCGAAGTCAAATGTTCTCTCCTACTCCCTTGAGGGCGGCAACGCTATCATAGTAAGACCTTCGGGAACAGAGCCGAAGATCAAAATATACTTCACAGGCGTAGGCAAGGATCAGGAAGACGCAGAAAGAGTAACAGGCGTTCTCATTGATTATGTCAAGAATTCAAGCCTCTTCTTCCCGGACAAAAAATAATAATATTCTGAATATTTTCAAGGTGCTTTCTGAAATCGGAAAGCACCTTTTCTGTATATTTACGGAATTTTTTCATATACTAAATATCACTTTCACATTCAAAAACTTATGAAAATACAGTCTGTCCGATTAAGTATCACTCTGCCTTTTTCTTTTTCGGGCAAACACTTTTATTAGCCAATTGTTGGTATAAATTCAATATAGTATAAAAAACAGTTGACATACTTTTGCAAAACAGTTATAATTTTAATAGGATTGTATGAACGAAACAGAACGAGGTGGTTTTTTGGAAGAAAAGAATTCCAAGGCTCCCGAATTTTTGCCAATCAAGGGATATAGATACAGAAAAAAAATGATAGCTGCCGCTGCAGTAATTCTTCTGCTGATAATAGCGCTTATTGTGTCGGGCATTCATCTGCTTGTATCATCCTTGACAAAAGGAAAAAATTCAGGTGCTGAAGGCGGAAACGGAACTGATTCACACGTTTCTGAAGTTTTAATGGAATATACGAATCCATCCACGGATTCAGAAATCAGCCCGAACGATGACGTAACACCGGGCAGTAAGGAGCTCGTTTTTGACGGAGAAAAGCTTGAAATCGATACGGACACACTCGACGGAAAAAAAGCCGTTGCAATTACGTTTGACGACGGACCTGGAAAATTTACGAAAAGACTTCTTGACGAGCTGGACAGCAGAAACGTAAAAGCTACGTTCTTTATGGTAGGAAGCTGCGTTGAACAGTATCCTGAGGTTCTTCCTCAGATGGTCAGCAGCGGTCATCAGCTCGGCAATCATACATATAATCACACTGATATTACAAGTATTTCCATTGAGGAAATGACAGACCAGATTTCAAGAACGGACAATGCCATTTACAACGCATGCGGTCAGATAAGCACAGCATTCCGTCCCCCATACGGAGCTTATAACCAGTATACAAACAGTGCTATCGATAAAACCATTACATTGTGGTCCGTTGATACACTCGACTGGAAGCTTGAAAGCGCAGAGGAAGTTAAGGATTCAATAGTCTCTCAGTGCAAGGACGGAGCAATTATCCTTCTTCATGATATTCACGAAAACAGTGTTAACGGGGCTATCAGTGCAATAGACGTACTTCTGGAGCAGGGATATGTTTTCGTAACCGTTGACGAACTTCTGGAAAGATACGGATACGAAATTGAGAAAGGACAAGCACACAGTTCCCAATTTGCCGTTTATGAAACGACTTCTCCTTATGCAGAAAAATACCTTCAGGAGCTTTATGCTCAAATGGCAGAAGAAGAGGAAAAACGTGAGAAAGAGGAAAGTGCGGCAAACAACGAAGCAGAAGACGAACAATACGAACAATATGAAGATTATGTTGAAAACGATAAACCGAATGAAAACGAAGATATAAATGATAACACACCTTCCGGAACGAATTCGAAAAGAAGACGCTCATC
>CAMHNT010000140.1 GCA_946186535.1 uncultured Clostridia bacterium | reverse complement strand
TGAAAAATATAGATGAGTACCATATCCTTTCAATCGGTTGTGGCGCCGCACCTGATTTGATGGCATTTGAACAATATGTTCATGAATCCGATTCTTCGAAAAGAATAAGCTATTTAGGCTTTGATATTAATGATTTGTGGAAACCGATACATGACAAGATAACGGACTATCATTGTTCCGAAATAATAAAGACAAGATTTCAGTAGAAGGATGTAATTGAATTCTTTGATTCAGGTACAGTTAGTAAAGCAAATGTTATTGTGCTTCAATACGTTATTTCTCATTTTTATAACACTGGACAAATAACCCAAATACTTGGCTTTTTCAACAATCTCGTAAAAAATGTTGTTAGGAATCGATGTGATGATGAGCCATGTATTATCCTAATCAATGATGTAAACAGCTGTTACAGAGGAAGAAATTATTTTAGTGATTTGGTTGACACTCTTAAAGGAAATGATTATCACGGGCATTGTAGTTGCTTTTATTTTGAATATAGAATAAAAGATGACCGACAAAGATATGGGAAAATGCATACTAAAAACAATGTTTTGTTTGACATTGGTAATATTGATTTGGCTATCTATGAACCGTGGAATTATTGTTCAAGTGCACAAATGCTTATTGAAATAGATTAGAGGTGATTCGATGATAATAAGCGCAAGCAGAAGGACTGATATACCATCTTATTATTCGGAGTGGTTTTACAACAGAATAAAAGAAGGCTATGTCTGTGTGCGTAATCCGATGAATATTCACCAGATCAGCAAAATTGACCTTTCGCCCGATGTTGTTGACGGCATTGTTTTTTGGACTAAAAACCCCATTCCTATGATAGATCGGGTTTCCGAACTGGAAAAGTATACATATTATTTTCAATTCACGTTAAATGCCTATGGAAAAGATGTTGAGCCAAATGTTCCCTCGAAAAGCGATTTCATTATCCCCGCTTTTCAAAAGCTTTCTTCTATCATCGGCAAAGACAGAGTTGTATGGAGATATGATCCGATATTTATTAACGAACACTATACTATAGATTATCACAAAAAATTCTTTCAAGCACTTTGCACTAAGCTGAGTAAATACACCGAGAAATGTACAGTAAGCTTTGTTGATCTATACAGAAATACTGCTCGAAATACAAAACCTCTTAATATTCGTACACTTACAAATGACGAAGTGCTTGAACTGATGAGCTTTTTCATTTCAGCAGCGAAAGAACAAGGGATATATATTGATACCTGTGCCGAAGAGTATGATCTCTCATCACTGGGTATTAGCCACGCCTGTTGTATCGATAAACAAAGACTGGAACGTTTAGGCAATTATATGTTGAATATAGGCAAAGACAAAAATCAACGGGGTGTTTGCGGCTGTATAGAAAGTATTGATATAGGAATGTATAACACATGTAAAAATGGATGTGCATACTGTTATGCAAATTATAATTCAAGTTTGGCTTCTCGAAATCATTCTTTACACAATCCAAATTCACCACTAATTTATGGTGAAATAGGTGATAATGAAAAAGTTAGCATCAGGAAGGTACGATCAAATGTTGATTTTCAAATGCGTTTGATTTAATAGTTTTTTATGGATGGAACTCTTTATACATCCATATCCAATGCTTTCGTGTCTGATTACTTTTTTTGATGTGTTCGGGCAGACAACATGGAATATATTTTATTGGAATAGTAAAATTATAAGATCTGTGTTTCATCTCTTTGGAACACAGATCTTAATTATTCATTGATATTCGGTTCTGTATACTCGTAAGGTATTCCGGCAAAGCTCCGTAATACAGCTTCAAAAATAATCTTTGCACCTCGGCAGGGAACTGCCATTCCAATCTGCTTTCTTACGCTTTCCTTGCTTCCCATAAACACATAATCATCAGGGAATGTTTGAAGTCTTGCTCTTTCTCTGTTCGTTAAGGCTCGGTTTTCTTCCCAATGATATATATGAGTACCGCCGCCGCCGCTTCCTGTAACTGTGTATGAGGGCTTATCAGGATCGAGCCGTTTGTATATCTGACTTATTCTTGCCCCAGTTATGTTAAGTTTGAGATGTTCCGGCAAATCCGCAGTAAAAGCATTTTGCCCCGGCTTAATATAGCTTAAGCGCTCAACTACCTGCTTTGATTGATTTGTCCTTTCGTTATTGGAAGCATTTTGAGGTATAGGAGGTACTTCAATAGCTGTTCGGCAGGAATTGTCTATTCCCGCATATGGATTTGGCGAAGGAACGTGATAAACTACATCTATATCATTTCGTATTCCTACAATTATAATCCTGTGCCGTGCCTGAGGTATACCGTATTCTTCAAATTTATACAAATTCGGAACAACTCTGTATCCGGCACCGCGCAGTTCGGAAATAATCTTTGTGAAAGCCTTTCCGTCATTTGCATTTTTTAAGCCGCCGACATTTTCAGCTAAAAACCACTGCGGCTGAAATCTTCTTAATGCCTGTACACCGTAAGAATAAAGGGGACCATAAACACCGTTCATACCCTTTTGTTCTCCGACTACGCTGTAATCATTGCAGGGGAAACCAAATGCAAGAGCGTCTATATCTGCAAGCTGATCCATATCAAACGTGCGAATATCCGCGTGATATACAGTATCGGGAGCGTCAGGGCAGATATTATGCCTATAAGTCTCACAGGTATCGTAGTCGTAATCGTTTGCCCATTGATGAATTATTGTAAACTCAGGATCACCAATATCAGCATTTGTCGCACCCCAAGCAATTCCGCCCGGTCCGCAAAACAATTCTCCTAATCTAAACGGCACATCATTCCCCCCCTTTCTCTCCTTAATCGTCTAAAAGACAGCATAATCCATTACAAGTATACACTATTTTTTTATTTTTGTCAATAGCGAATTTGGTAGCTGCTGCCTAACAGAAGCAGTATACTATCCATAAAATTGTTATATTTATACAGTTTTTCTCTGTTCGCATCACCCTATTTACTTTTATCCCCCACATTCCAAACCTCCTTTCCCATCTTCTCCGCATACCTCACTGCCTGATACGCTCCGCCCTTCTTCCTCTGCACACAGCAAACGACAAGATCGGAACGATCAACCATACACCGATTTCGTATCTGTATCGCCGCCTTGAAATGCGCCCGAGCAGCTTCTTCGCAAATCTCGACTTCGTCATAATAGTCAAGAAACGCCGCCTCGTTATCCCGATAATCAGCCCGCAAATACGGCAGGACAAGCACAAACGATGTGTTATCCCTGCCGTATTTCTTTATGCACCACTTTATGACCGAGGACGCAAGGAGATCGAATTCCCCGTCACGCCCGATCAGAAATTCGATGTACTCCTTACTGCGTATCAGATCGGTGATGATCTCCTCCAAACGACGCTCGACTTCAAAACCGTTTTCTATTTCACGATGACCGAAAAAGCTGACCGTAAATGTATCCATACTCCACCTCGTTTTAATATCGACTTAAAAAAGATATTAAAACAATTATACCTACTTAAAATATATAAGAAATATATAAGTCAATAAAACTTAAAACAATAAGTAGGCATAATTCTGACCGCATATATTATAATTATATGTGGGTGGTGATACGAATGATCGATACGGCTTTTATATCGGAGCGAATCGCACAGCTTCGGACAGAAAAGAACATTTCCGCAAGGGATATGAGCCTGAGCTTGGGGCAGAGTCAAAGTTATATAAACAATATCGAGAATAAAAAATCGCTGCCGTCGATGGAGATGTTTCTCTACATCTGCGACTTCCTCGGCGTTGAACCGAAGGACTTTTTCGCACAGGACACGGCAAGCCCGAGCCTGCTTTATGAAGCTGTCGAAACATTCAAGACGCTCACTCCGAAACAGCTTGAACTGCTGATCTCTATAGCAAAAGAAATGAAATAACGCAAAGCCCTGCACCAATGAAAAAGCGGTACAGGGCGTTTTTTACGGATTTACAACATACAAAAACTCCGCTATGCTCTGAAGAACGTCACAAATCAAATCGAGCTTGCGTGTAATGCTCTCGATGTCCTCGGAACAGGCACTCGCCGACCTATTAAGCTGATTGATATTGTTATACGTCAAAAGTACATCTTTGAGAATGCCCGAAAGATCGTCTCCGGTGTAGTTGATGATATGAGAATCTATGGCTGTTCTTCTCAAATACTCGCTGATCGTTTTGCTCCCCGCAAGCTCGGCTTTCTTTTCGATAAAGTCTTTCTCTTCCTTTGAAACACGGAAGAAAAATCGGTGATCTCTCGTCAGATCGGAGCGAGGTATACCGCTCGTTTTTCCTGTGTGCTTACTCTTTTTCTTCATCAAGAATCCTCTAAATATAATTATGAATAAATTGTTAAATCGGGTTTTAGGGTGTCCCTAACAAGCGAATGATTTTCTTTGAAAATCGCGGTTTGTCCGACAAAGCGCAGTGCTTGCTATACTACCTATACGATTTTCAAAAAATTTCCGATTTTTCATTTTTTGAATTTCGGCAGAGCGGCATTATTATGTATAACCGCTCTGCCTTTCATCAGTCAAAACGGCAAATCCTCGTCCGTGTTGATCTGCGCAATCTCACGCTCCCAGTCCTTTTCCCACGAAAACGCCTTCTCCCAATTCTTCGGCGAGAGGTCGGTCTTAAGTCTGCGTGAAACAGGGTCAAAGTACACGCCGATCGACTTATCGGCAGAGGTCAAACAAAGCCCCGTGAACGTCCTGTTCTTGCTGATCTCGATCTCTGCGTCGTACTCACCACCCGTCTTGTTTCGGCGATATGCTATAACCACGTCCGCAAGGTTTGTGATGTTCGCCGTACCGCTGACCTGATCGTTGGTGTCGCTTGCCGCTTGCTTTCGCTCGTGGGCTACCATAAGGACGGTACAGCCTGTCCGCTTGGTGAGCGCCTTGACCTTGTTCACCGCCGCCGTCTGCGCCATCAGGTAATCCTTGCCGCCGTTTTCGACTATCGTCATCAGATTGTCAATGCAGACAAACCGAATGCCGTATCTGTAAATAGCCGCTTCGAGAATATCAAACAAGTCCTCGCCGTCTTGGAACTCCGAATTATCGACAACGAAAATTCTCTCACGGTACCAGTTGTTGATACAGTTCTGAATGCCGAGCGGAACCTCGTAATACTCCTTGCCCGTGTCGAGCGTTCTTTTCAAGAGGTACTGCCGCCCTGCTAATTGTATATCGAGCCAATTCTTGAACATCGTGTTAGGCAGCTCTCCCGAATAAACGAGCGTGTTTATACCCTGATCTATCGCCTCGCATACAAGCTGTGACATAAACGTGCTCTTGCCCTCGCCGCGTTTTCCGGTAAGAAGTATGTACTGCGATTCAAACAAGCCGCCGATCACGCCGTCAAGCTCGGCGATACCCGATTTGAAGTGAGGTATATCGCCGACGCTCACCGCCTTAATGTCCGCAAGCGATACAATGTGATTGACCGGAACAGGCGCGGCGTTGCTTACGGCTGTTTTCAGAGTGTCCGCACCATATGTCCGAAAAATGTCGTTTGCGTCCTTCAAGCCCTTATAATCGTCCGTCTTGACGACTTTGATAATGTGTTTCTTCAAGCGGCGATTAAGCTCGTCCGCAAGCGTGATCTCTCCGTTTTCGTGATCTCCGAATACGATAATCTCGTTGAACTCACACAAGAAATCCCAACAGAGATTTATCCAGTCAAAATTATTCTTGCCCATCGGAACGGAAACGGCATTCGGTACTCCGGCTTCATAAAGGCTTAAGCTGTCGATCTGCCCCTCGGTGATGACGAGCGTTTTATTTGAGTAATCGACAAACGGAATGCCGTAGAGAATAGGCTTCGAGC
>CAMHNT010000139.1 GCA_946186535.1 uncultured Clostridia bacterium | reverse complement strand
TCTTGATAAAAATCTACTGCGCATCTTCGGCACAATCTCTGTGCGGTATTGCCTTGATTTTTTCACGGAAGTTTTTTATGGAATCAATAGAATGACTCGTTTCCGTCTGATGAAATTCTCTTCTCTGAAAAGGATTTTATGCGAGTGTCGAAAAATAAAAAATTTTTCCGAGAAAACTTGAATTGAGTGGCTTAATGGTGTATAATGTCAGTATAAGAAAACGGTCATGAATTTCAGTGTTTTTGTTTTGGTTTCCAAAGCCACAGTACCTGTGGTTTTCAGCCGATGCTTACAATGTTAGTCGGGAACAGTTTTTCGGGAATTGTTCTCGGTTTTTTTGTCTGAAAAAAGCTTTGGAATGTGCATATTTTTTGAATTCAAAATTAAGATTTTGTGTCGAAAAATATGCTTTTGTGCAGTAATTCAAAAAGATTTAATACATTTTTATTAAATTTTTGCTTTTGTTCTATTGACCGATTTCGTACATTTTTATATAATAATATATACGGTATTATTATAATAGTGTTAATATTGAATTTTGAAGAACGGAAAAGAGGGTTAGAATGAGTGACTACATTGACGAGACTCCTTTGACCGACGAAGAAATTGCTGCGGCGATTGCTGCGGCGAAAAAGGCGAAAGCTGAGAAGGCAAAGGCTCAGAATCAGAACAAGTCCCAGAAGCCGAAGAATAAAAAATCAAAGGCTAAGGCACAGGACGAAGAATCCTCCGAAAACCTTTTCGAAGAAATTGATTCTGCCGCTGAATCGGAAGAAGAGGAAGAAAACCTTTCTCCGAAGATGAAATCGGCAAAATCTTTCTCCAACGCATTCGCTGCGGCGAAGAGCAGAAGAGAAAAGGACCTCCAGAAGAAAAAAGCCGCAAAAGAGGCTTTTGAGGAAGAGGAAGAAGAGGAAATCGCCGACAGATCCGACGAAGATGAAGAAGAGGCTATTTTTGAAACGGATGAGGCGGACAATGAGGAGTATTACGAGGAAGAAGAATCGGACGAGCCGGAGGATGACGGCGAGTACGAAGAGTACGAGGAATACGACGAAAACGACGAAAACGACGAAAACGACGAAGATGACGACGGTATTTTCGAAGCCGACACAGATGACGGTGAATATGTCGACGAGATCGATATCGACGATGAGGACGACATAGACACGGGCTATGAGTACGAGGACGAAGAAGACGAATACGACGAAGAATATGATGAGGACGACGAGGACGAAGATGACGAATACGATGAGGATGACGACGATGAAAGCGCTTTCTCAACGAAAACAAAGGTTATCATCGGCATCATAATTGCCGTTCTTGTTCTCGCAATCATCGGAGCGGGAATTTTCTTCCTTTCAAAGGGTGGTTCCGAAAAGCCGGATACCGATACCGCTGCGGTTCAGAACGAAAACGGTGTTACGAGCCTGAGCTTTGCGGATTCTTCTCTTAGCCTCAGAGTGGGAGAGACGGTTCCGCTTCAGATTATCGTTGAACCCGAAACGGCTGAGGACAAGGTTCTCAAGCTTAAATCAAACGATCCATCCATCGCAAAGGTTGACGAACAGGGAAAGATTACGGGCGTTTCTTCCGGTACAACAACCGTTACCGCAACGCTCAAGAGTAACGAAGCAATCACCGCTTCCCTTATCGTAAACGTTATCGATGAGGATCAGAATGCCATCAATATTTACAATAAGTTTGTAAACGCAATTGTTGAAGAAACTACGGATATCGATCCTGCTTCCGATTCCGACGTGTCGGAGGAAGAAAGCGAGGACAGCGATTCCGATTCGGATTCCGAAACACCGGCACCTGCCGCTTCGAAGAGCGAGCTCACCGGAAATATCATCAAGGATCTTGACAGTGACGGAAGCCCTGAGCTTGCACTTTACTTTACGGCAGACAACGATGAATCAAAAGTAAGAATCTTCCATCTCATTAACGAGGGTGAGGAAGATATTCAGAACGAAGAAACTCAGTATGACGAGCTTGGAAACCCGATCGAAGAGGAGTCCAAGGCAGAGAGCGAAGCTGGAAACAGCTTAGCCCCGGCCGAAAAGGTTCTTTCCGAAATCGATGAGGATACCGATCTCTACAGAACCTGCTTCAATACGCTTGAATCCGACGTTCCGAACTGGAACACTTCCTACATCGAAGTAAAGGAAGAGGAAAGCGCGGCAGCAAGAGTAACCATTCTCTCGAGCGGCTACGGTTCGCCGGTTTATGCATATGAGTGCGACGATACGACGATCGCTTCTGTTGACGATCAGGGTAACATCAAGGGACTCAAGCCGGGTACAACATTTGTTACGGTAACGTCTCCGCTCAATTCGGACGCTATGGCAAAGATCAAAGTAAGAGTTAAGGACGATACGGATCTTCTTGACGATTACCTCGCAAATGTTCCGGTAGTCAATTCGACGAACGACCCGGTATTCCCGACGGAAACACTTACGGGAAAGGCTATCGTTGACATAGACAACGACGGCATAAGCGAGCTTCTTCTCAGATTCAGCCTGGGAAACAACGTTGAAATTATCCATATGGTAAAGGTTGAGAACGAACAGTGCATAGTCTACAAGACATACAACAACCTTTCCGATCTCTATGAGTACAGCGAGGGCAGCGGTTATTACAGCAATACCATTCTCGTACACTATACATCCGGTAAGGTTTGCATGGAGTACAGAGCGGTTGTCGCTAAGGATGATTCGAACACAAGAACTTCCGAGCAGAAGATTCTCAGCCTTGAATCCGGCGGCAAGCTCAGCGAACTCGTAAACTTCAAGACTACGACAGATGTCACAACAAAAACTGTTACTTCCGAGGTTGTTATCGAGGATGACGAGCCTTCAACGGTAAGCGAAGATGAAGACGATGAGGAGTCGGAAGCTGAGTGGTATGACGACGATCAGACTTACGACGATGAAGACAACGAAGACGATGAACCGATTTACTACGAAGACGAGGACGACTACAATGCGTCATACGCTCGATTCACATTTGACGATATCGCCGAAGCTGCTGAATCCGGCACAGTAAGCCTTGATCCGAGCGTTTCGGAGAAAAAGCTTCCCGTACCGGCAGGCGCACCCGGTGATGAAGATGACAACGAGCCTGTAAGCCGTCTCACTTCCACTGTTACTTCCGAGGTTACCGAGGAAACAACGAAGTATTTCGTAAACGGTACTCCGGTTGAGCAGAGCGTTTATGAAGAAACACTTTCCACATATTCCGCACGCTACAGTGTATGGAGCGCATGGGAAGGCGTTTAACGGTTGAGCTGAAACAGCTTTGAAAATCTGAAATTGATCCCCCGATTGAGGTTAAACTCTTCGGGGGATTTTTTGGTGAAAAATAAATATTTACATTTTAAATATTGACTGTGTTTTCGGTGTGAGTTAAAATAAGTGAGGATGTTTTTCCGATAATGATTTGTATTAGTGTGAATGAGTAAATTGTATGAAAAATCGGAAAAACAGTAAAACACGGAGATGATATGATTTGAAAAAATGCGAATATTGTGCGAAGGAGCTTGAAAGCTATCATTTGCAGTATTGTAAGGTTTCGGACTGTGAGGAAAAGGCTTTGAAGTTCTATGAGTTCAGAAGAACCAAGGAAAATATTTTCGGCGTAATTAATATTATAATTGTAATTGCAATTACGGCAGGACTTATTGCTGCGGTCTTCGTTCCGGTTGTAGGGAATATTATAGTTTCTGCGGCGCTTGTAGTTCTGGGGATAACGGTTCTTTCCATGCCGTTTGCACCGGACAGCTTTTATCAGAAGTATAAGATAAAGAAAACAACGAAGCTGGTGCGGATTTTCGGTGTTCTTATGTTTGTGGCTGCGGCTGTTTTCGCAGGAGTGGCGGTTCATTATGCATAAAAGGGCTTCGCCCGCTGCGACGAGCGACCCAAGGTGCTGCCTTTGGAAACCACCAATACCCCAAGGGCACTTCCTTCGGGGCGCCTTTGAAAAAGTTGGATTAAAACTTTAATGGTGTTTTTAATAGAATAACAAGTTAATTATAAGGGACAGGTTTTTCCTGTCTTTTTTTGTTTTGTGTATAATATTTCCATTGAAGGCAATAATACTCATAAATATAATTTAACCGAAAGGGGTATGTTTTTATGAGTGATACTTTTTCTAAAAGAGCGTGGATAAGGATAGTTTCTTTTTCGGCGGCCGTCGCGCTTTTGTTGTTGGGAGCCGGAGTCAGCGGTTACAGGCTTATGTCTCGGTACAAAAACACCGTGGAGTTCAAATACCAGTCCGCTCTTAACGATCTTTCCGACTACGTTTCAAATATCAAGACGACTCTTGAAAAAGGATTGTATTCAAATACGCCGGCGCAGCAGCAGCCTATCTTTGCAAAGCTGATGACAATGAGCGAGGGAGCGAAAAGCTCGCTGAGTCAGCTTCCGATAAACAGTGAGCAGTCGACTTCGATTCAGAAGTATCTTGGTCAGGTCGGAGACTATGCCTTTTTCGCTCTTTCGAAGCTTGCGAAGGACAATGAGCTTTCCGACGAAGAAGCGGACAATCTGAAGATGTTTTATGAATATGCGTGTCAGCTTGATATGTCGGTCGGGGATATGGCGGCGGCTTATGCCGACGGTTCGGTTGATCTCGGCTCACCGATGAATTTAAAGGGAAACATTGAGAGTCTCGGAAACGAGGTCGAGGAGCTTACTCTTGACGGCGGTTTCAGAGAGATGAACGAGGGATTCACGGACTATCCCACGATGATCTATGACGGCCCGTTTTCCGATCATATTTCCCAGCAGAAGCCGAAGCTTCTTGATGACAAAGCGAACGTTTCGGAGAGTCAGGCTCTTGTTATTGCCGCAGAGTTTGCGAAGTGCGACAGAGACGAGCTGACGTACACGGGTAAAAGCGAGGGAAATCTTCCCACCTATAATTTCTCCGGGGAAAATATCTATATCACGGTAACGCAGGCAGGCGGCTTCGTGGACATTTTTCAGGACTATCACGAGGTTCAGAAAAAGACTATTTCCTACAAGGACGCTCTGGACGAGGCGAAAAAATTTCTTCTGGACACATTCAGGGGGAATTTCACGGAGAGCTACTATTCGATAAGCGACAACGTGTGTACAATAAATTTCGCTTATACCGAAAACGACATTGTCTATTACAGCGACCTCATAAAAGTCGGGGTGAATATGCAGACGGGGGAGATAGTCAGCTACTGTGCGACGGGATATATAATGAATCACACCGACAGAAATATAAAACAGCCGAAGATATCTCAGCAGCTTGCACAGCAGTCATTAAGTAAAAACCTGAAGGTTAAGTCATGCAAAACTGCCCTTATTCCGACAGCCGGAAAGAACGAAGTCCTGACGTACGAATTTACGTGCACAGGAGGAAACGACACGGTTCTCGTTTATATCAACTGCATGACCGGTCTTGAAGAACAACTCTACATCGTCCTCGAAAACCCCAACGGCATCCTTGTTATTTAATACGATTCCGAAGATATTCTTAACAGAGGACATCGCCCGAGGATAGGGACTTAAGGCGGCAGGGTTTCTCTCTATCCGACTCATTGGACTTTATCGAACCTTTTTTACCCCGATTCCGGAGACATTCTTGACATGAGCCACGCAGAAGAGAATTTTATAGGAAAGAAAGCAGGGGTTTGTGGCGCAGCCCCAATAGGTGCAGGGCGAAGCCCTGACTTACAAAAAAACTTTCCGAGAAGAAAGCAAGGGTTGGGGCGGCGAAGTATGATGAAAAGATTCAGCCTCGTAGAAAAATATCTTATCGGAAAGACATGGCAGATAGTCAAGTCAAGTGCAACACTTTTTAGAAAGGAACTCTAAGGGAGAA
>CAMHNT010000138.1 GCA_946186535.1 uncultured Clostridia bacterium | reverse complement strand
GAGCAGCGGTCTCCAAAACCGCGTGCCGAGGGTTCGAGTCCTTCTGCCCCTGCCATTCAGCCCCTTGGCATTATGCCAAGGGGTTTTTCGTATTTTTTATCCCTGCCTATACCTCTGATTTTTCTATTTATGGCTTTCCGCATACTCAACGAATTCAGACGTTTTTGACCAGTATTTTATTCCCCAGTTCTCAAAATTCCATTCGTCCATGTAATTGTTGCACTCGTAATCGATGTAGTAAATCAAATCATTCTGCACAACGAAATTTGTCGGGAAGTAGTCAATATTGAGATTTTTAGGATACAGCACACGGCACATCTCCCTGACCTGTTCAATATAAATATCAACATTCCTGTCATTCAGAACATAGTCGTAAATCGTGTCGCCGTCGATATATTCCTTAAGAATCCTTTCGTTTTCCACATCAACGTCGAGCATTTTCGGAATTCTTATACCTGTTTCCGAAAGTCTTTTGTAGTCGTTGATCTCCGCTTCGATTTTGTTACCGAATGTGTAGTAGCTGCACGGCTCATGATGAATCTGTTTGAGAACATAAGTTTTCTCATCACGTGACGCAAGATACGAGTAACCGCCCTTGCCCTTCCCGAGCAGCTTTATTATATTATATTCCTTTCCGTTCACCGTCATAGTTTCCATGTCGTTCCTCCAAAAAAAAATCAAGCCCTGTTTTCCACATTGAATTGAAATCATGTGGAAAACTTTCCGCCGCGATCAATATTTATCAAATATAAAAAACCGATAACCGCAATCTGAGGCGGCTATCGGCTTTTTGATTTTTTCTTAAAGATAAAAATTACTTCTCAATTTTAATCTTCTTATCCTCTTCAACCTCAAGCTGAGCCGTACAGTGCGGACATTTTGTAGCCTTGATTGAAATCTCGCTGAAGCAGAACGGACACTCTTTCGTCGTTACCTCTTCCTCAACAGGCTTCTTTCCGATCTCCGTAAGCTTGTTCACAGCTTTAACAATACAGAAAATGATGATAGCCATAATGAAGAAATTAATGATAGCGGAAATGAAGTTGCCGAAGTTGATTCCTCCGACATTAAGTACAGCCGTCATATCTTCAATCGATGTTTTACCTGTAGCCTTACCGATAATGAGCTGAATAAACGGAGTAATAACATCGTCACAAAGCGAAGAAACGATACCCTGGAAAGCTCCGCCAATGATAACACCGACCGCAAGATCCATTACATTACCGCGTGATACAAACTCCTTAAACTCACCGACAAAACCTTTTGCTGACATTTAAAAACCCTCTCTCTGAAATGAATTTTACTATTACATTATACAATTTTCTTAGGTACGTTTCAACCCTTTTTCGGCAATTTGAAAAAAATTCTTACAGAAAAACCGCATTCTGTTATTTTTTTAAATTCCCCTTGACCGAATCCCAGTATGCTTTGAATGCCTGTTCGTTTTTGTTATTGCCGTATTCATAGTAGACGGCGTCTTTCAGAATATCCGGAAGATACTGCTGCTCCACCCATGCGTTCGGATAGTCGTGGGGATACTTGTAGAACTGCCCCTTGTTGGGATTGTCCTCGCCGTCGTAGTGTTTGTTCTGGAGATGACGGGGAATATTTCCTATCTTACCGTTTTGGATATCCTGAGCTGCCGCCGCAATTCCGAGATATGCAGAATTCGATTTCGGCGCCGTTGCAACCATAACGACCGCATCGGCAAGCGGAATCCTCGCCTCGGGAAGTCCCACGGCATTCGCAATATCAACGCACGATTTGACGATAGGTATAATCTGAGGATACGCAAGCCCGACGTCCTCGCACGCACATACCATAAGCCTGCGGCATGCCGACGGCAAATCTCCTGCCTCAAGTAGCCTCGCAAGGTAGTACAAAGCCGCATTCGGGTCGGACCCTCTCATAGACTTCTGATAGCCAGACACAATATCATAATGCGAGTCCCCGTCACGGTCATATCTCAGCGCACTTTTCTGAGTGAGTTCCGTAGCCGCTTCAAGAGTAATAAGCTCCTTTCCGTCCTGCTTCACGGACGTAAGACTCGTAAGCTCCACGGCATTCATAGCCTTTCTCACATCACCACCGCATGCCGTCGCAATATATTCTGTTACTCCGTTCTCAATTTCAAACTCAACTCCCCTGTCCTTCGCGACAATATTAAACCCACGCCTGACAGCTTTCTCAACCTCGTCACTCTCGACGGGCTTGAATTCAAAAACGGTGCTTCGGCTGAGGATAGCGTTATACACATAAAAATACGGATTTTCCGTAGTGGACGCAATAAGCGTAATGCTCCCGTTTTCGATGAACTCAAGAAGAGTCTGCTGCTGCTTTTTGTTGAAATACTGTATCTCGTCAAGATACAGCAGGATACCATTCATGCCCGAAAAGGTATCGAGCTGTGAGACGATATCCTTGATATCCGAGGTTGAAGCGGTGGTTGCGTTGAGTTTTCTGAGCTGTTTGTTGGTTCTGCCTGCAATGATAGACGCAAGCGTGGTTTTTCCGATACCGGACGGGCCGTAAAAAACCATGTTCGGTATCTCCCCCGATTCAATAATTCTTCTGAGCGGCTTCCCCTCACCCAGAAGATGTTTCTGTCCGACAACCTCATCAATCGACGCCGGACGTATTCTATCCGCCAAGGGAGACATAGTTCTCCTCCTTTTCATAAAATGTCAGCAACTGAAATTCTGAACTTTTTTTATAATGAATATTAATTACTATATCTTTCGGCAATGCGAAACCGGTTAAAGTTTTCGCCCAGCCTTTTTCAAAAGGCTGGCGGAGTCCAGAGGCAGCGCCGGCGACGGCACGCAGTGCCTAGTGCTGTGCAGTGGGCTTTTAAGGGCAAAGCCCTTAACGATATATTGCTCATAAAAATTCCGCAGTGCGGAATTTTTCTTAAGTTGCGGACAATGATTTAATCAGTGGTTACTTAACTGTATATTATCTTTACCCCTCATATACAATTCAAGGAGAGGCAATGCCCCTCCCCGAAAATTTTTATTATATGAAATTACTCATAAAGCGGATACTTCTTAAGAAGCTCCTCAACGCCAGCCTGAACCTTTTCCTTGTTGCCCTCGAAATCCTCAATAACAAGGTGAATGAACTCTGCAACCTTGTCCATATCCTCCTCGTTAAGACCTCTCGAAGTAACTGCGGCAGTACCGAGACGCACGCCGCTTGTTACGAACGGGCTTCTCTGCTCGTTCGGGATCGTGTTCTTGTTCGCCGTGATGTAAACCTCGTCAAGGTTGTGCTCAAGTTCTTTACCCGTAAGCTCAGTGCCGGAAAGGTCGAGAAGCATTACATGGTTATCCGTGCCGCCCGATACGAGCTTGTGACCTCTTTTTGTGAGACCGTCTGCGAGAGCCTTTGCGTTCTTTACGATCTGTTCGCCGTATGTCTTGAACTCCGGTTTCAATGCTTCACCGAGACAAACTGCCTTTGCAGCGATAACGTGCATGAGCGGACCACCCTGTGAACCCGGGAATACAGCCTTGTCGATTGCCTTTGCGTACTCCTCTTTACAGAGAATAAGACCGCCTCTCGGACCTCTGAGAGTCTTGTGAGTAGTCGTCGTAACAAAATCTGCGTACGGAACAGGATTAGGGTGAGCGCCTGCCGCAACAAGACCTGCGATATGAGCCATATCAACCATGAGCAAAGCTCCGCATGCGTCGGCGATCTCTCTGAACTTTGCGAAATCGATAACTCTCGGATATGCGCTTGCGCCTGCAACGATGAGCTTCGGCTTTACCTCGATAGCCTGCTGCTTAACCTTATCATAGTCGATTCTGTGAGTAACCGGGTCAACGCCGTAGGAAACGAAGTTGTAGTATTTACCCGACATATTGACCGGCGAACCGTGGGAAAGATGACCGCCCTCGGCGAGATTCATTCCCATAACCGTGTCACCCGTGTTGAGCATTGCGAAGTAAACAGCCATATTAGCCTGTGCACCGGAATGAGGCTGAACGTTGGCATGCTCTGCGCCGAAAAGCTCGCACGCTCTCTTTCTTGCAATATCCTCAACGATATCAACGCACTGACAGCCGCCGTAGTATCTCTTTCCCGGATAACCCTCGGCATACTTGTTTGTTAGAACGCTGCCCATAGCCGCCATAACGGCAGGTGAAACAAGGTTCTCGGAAGCGATAAGCTCAAGGTTTCTTCTCTGTCTTTTAAGCTCCTGATCCATAGCGTCGGCAACGTCGCTGTCGAACTTTGAAACGAAGCTTATTGTATCCAAATATTCACTGTACATTTTATTCGTTCTCCTTTTTTATATCCGTCCGTATAATTTCACAGATACACAATTTTACCATTCAATTATACAATAATAAACTGCGGTTGGCAATATATTTAATGCAATATTTTTGAATATTTTTTAGGGCGTATCCGAAAACGTAAAAATGCACGGATTTTTGTTCAAGCCGAGGGGATTTCAAGGAAAAAATCGGATGAATAACGAAAAAAAGAGAGCAAACCCTTTGTCCGAGTCTGCCCTCTGTAACATTCTCTTACGGATTCAATTAATCAGCCAAGTCATCAAAATCATCACATGATAAATATACGCTTCCATCCTTATCAACTACATACTTAAACGTCATTCCGTTCTGCTCGTAGCTTCCCTCTGCAGTGCCGTCCTCCTTGAAGTTGTCCGTAATATCAATCTTCAGATCGTCATCGACAACAAGAAACTTTCTGTTTCCTTCCTCAACGACCTCGGGATCTTTTACAATAAGATCGACAACCGTGGGATTTTCTTCAATATCGCCTTCAAGAAGAACACGGTAATCATTATCCTCGCTGTCGCTGTAGGTAAAATAGTAGCTTCCGTCCTCGTCCTGCGTCGCCACAACGTCCTGCTCAACTCCGTTTACAAAGACCTTGAGAAGTGTTTCACCGGTCGATGCATAAGCGATAATGTTTCCTGCTACAAGAACTACAGCTGCGGCAGCCGCTGCATAAGCCACCTTTACGGCAGTGCGGATATTTTTCTTCTTAGTTGTTTCAGTCATATTTCTCACCTTTCTCTTCAGTTCGTCGGACGCATGCACATCATCGAATACACTTGCATACACCTCTCCGATTCTCTCGTCTGTATTCATAACCATGCCTCCTCACTTAATGTTTCCTTAAGCTTGTTTCTCCCCCTCATCAGCCGGATCTGTACGTTCGACTCGGAAATATCAAGAATCCGAGAAATCTCCCTGACGCTGTATCCTTCGTAATAATACAGGTGAATAACCACACTATACTTTTTAGGAAGCTTCATGATCTCGGAAAATATTTCGCTTTTTCCTTCATCACTGTATTCCGGTTCCTTTTCAAGCTCGTCAAACGATACGATGTTCCTATACCTGAACGACTTCCAGACATTTTTACATTCATTCACCGCAACTCTGATAAGCCATCTTTTTACGTGCTCATCATCGTTGAATTCCGTATCGCATTTCAGCAGCTTCAGAAAAGCGTTCTGAACGGCGTCCTCAGCGTCGGCTTTGTTCTTGCAGCAGCTTAAAGCCGATCTGTAAACGGTGTCGATATATTTTTCCGAAATTCTCAGATATTCCGCCGAGTCCATACATTTCCTCCTTTCGGGCTATATTTGTGTGCTGTTTTCTGATTGAAAGACCTTTCATTAATTAAACAACCGAGAAAGGGGAAATATTACATTTTTTGAAAAAAATTTTTTCATTCAAAAATACCGCCCCGAAAACCGGGACGATCATTCCATGGAAAATATACTCATAATGTTTTCTTTTCCTGATCATATTATATCACTGCCCCAAACCTTTGCAATCTTTTAAACTGAACCTCCTTTATTCCGTAATAATCCATTAACAAAAAATTTACTAATATTATCCA
>CAMHNT010000137.1 GCA_946186535.1 uncultured Clostridia bacterium | reverse complement strand
CTGAAACAATCATACTAGAAAAAAGCGACATCATTACAATGATATGTCATTAGAATTTTGACAAAGTAGTATTAATAGGATTTAGGCGAAAACACAATCGAAAATATATGTTGAAAATGAGAGTGTAATAATGGTATAATGATAGCATAGCATTATAAGGGGGCATACTAATGAAATACAGCATTGATACATACAGGCTGTACCGAAGTGAGGCAGTTTTTTCGCACGCTGTCCGGATTGTCGTGAATATGAAGGAAACGGTAGATATTTCCGTTCTGGATACCGCCGTAAATGTCGCAATCAAGCGATACCCATATTTTGCGGTGAAGGTTACGGTCGACGAGGACGGAGGATATGTTCTTGAGCCTAATAATGAGCCTGTTTTGGTGATACCCGAAACGAAGCGAGTTCCTAAACTTGGCGAAGACAGAGTGAACGGTCATTTATTGTTTGTGACCTGTACAGATAAGGAGATCAGCTTTTATATAAGTCATTCCATGTGCGGTGGAAGAGGCTTCCTGCCGTGGGTAATGACGAGCGTTTACGAGTATGTTGTTGAGAAGTACGGGGTCACGCCCAATGCGCCAGGAATAAGAAAACCAAATAGCGAACTATTGCCCGGAGAGACCGCAGAACCTACTATGGAAAAACTTTCCTCCGATAAGCCCATATTTGAATACAAGAGTAAGGATCCAACTATACTGGGACTCGATTATCTGAATGGGCTTGCAAATCCATTCAAAAGAGCCCCTAACTACCATCTTTACACATTCCCGCAGAAGGAAATTATGAAATTTGCCAAAGAAAACGATATGAGCGTTGCGGCGGTATTTCTCATATTGATGGCAAAAATGCTCGATAAGATCCTCCCCGAAAAGAACAAGGTCATCGGCGGCGAGATAGCTCATAATCCGACCTCAAATCTCGGACTGAAAAATGCTCACTGTGATCTTTTGAGTCATGTGCATATAGATTATGACAGAGACGTATTAAAGAAAGATATGAGTATCCTTGGAACAATGACAAGAGGACAAATGATACTGCAAACAGATCCCACCGTGAGCAGCGAGGAGCTGCGAAAGCTATTTTTATCTTATGAGGAGCTTGATAAAGTCAAGGGATTGAAGCAAAAGAGAAAATACACGAAAAACAACGATCCATCTACCGGAAAGGACGCCAAGCACGGAACATATATCGTGAATTATTCGGGACAGATGGATTGGGGTGAGGTCGCCGATTATGTGGAGTCGTATGTGATCGTTGTAGAAGGACACCTTCTTCTCGAAATAACCTCGATGTCTGACAAGATATTTGTGTCGTTTATGCAGCTGCTTAGAGATAAAAAATATATAAATGCGTTCAATGAGGTTTTAGAGGAGCTTCAAATTCCCTATAAACTCGAAGGACCTTTCCCAAAACGCTTGTCAAAGCACTTTCTGCCTGAAAAATAGATTAGGGAGTTCCGGTGCAGGAAATGCCCGAAAACTATATTATCTTTGTTTTACCAAAACATAATAGTGCTTTTTACATGACTGTCGATGTTTAAGGAAAACTCACATTCCACTATAAGAACGGTGCGGAGATAGTAAAGTAAATATTTAGTAACAGCCCTACAAGGCAGGTTTTGAGCTTGCTTTGCAGGGCTTTTTTCTGTATGATATAAAAACATCAACGCTTGAATCCATGACTCAAGCGCCGATGTTTTTTATTCTTTTTGATCAATCATGTCCTACATAACCGTCATAGAACTCATTGTACGCCTTGTTGAAGTCATCGGAATCGTAGAATTTGCCGTCTTTTTGACGAACATAGAATACATATGTGCCGTTTCTGTAGAACGAAATGTTATAGAATTTGTCGCCGTCTTCTTCGTTCTCGTCGATGCTTTCCAGCTCGTCCTCGGTGTAATCTGTGTTGGCAAGAACAATCTCAAGCGCTTCGTCCTTGTCTATTTCAGCGCTCGGCTTGCTGTAGTACTCGTTGTACTTCTCGTTGTAATCCTCATAGGTGAAGAATTTTCCGTCGCTTTTGCGAACATAGAATACGTACGTGCCGTTTCTGTAGAACGAGATGTTATAGAACTCCTCGCCGTATTCATCGTTCTCGTCGATGCTTACCAGCTCTTCCTCAGTGTAATCGGTGTTGGCAAGAACGATCTCAAGCGCTTTGTCCTCGTCGATCTTGCTGCTCGGCTTGCTGTAGTATTCGTTGTACTTCTCGTTGTAATCCTCATAGGTGAAGAATTTTCCGTCGCTTTTGCGAACATAGAATACGTACGTGCCGTTTCTGTAGAACGAGATGTTATAGAACTCCTCGCCGTATTCATCGTTCTCGTCGATGCTTACCAGCTCTTCCTCGGTGTAATCGGTGTTGGCAAGAACGATCTCAAGCGCCTTATCACTATCGATCTCGGTATCCTTATCCGTGCTCTTTTTTGAAGATGCTTTAGACGAAGCTTTAGACGAGACCTTTGATGATGACTTGGAAGAAGATTCCTTCGATGAATCGTTTTTCTTGTCGTCCTTCTTATCAGAGTCGGACTCTTTCTTTTCATCATTTGACTCAGCCTTGCTCTCGGAGTCTTCGCCGGCAGTGCTGCTGTCAACTTCGAAAACGGAGGAATTTGTGCCTTCACTGCCAGCAGCGGAGGAAACCCCTCCGTCGGTCTTTTTATCGCAGCCCGTAAAAGCTGCGGCAGAAATGATTATTGCTGCGGAAATCAAAATCGTAATAATTCTCTTGCTCATAATAAAACTCCTTTTTCCTTCTGTGTTTTTTGTGATATTTTCAATACCGATATCGGCCGCGTCAAAACGGACGGCTTTTATCGGGAATTAATCATTTTATAGGGATTCGTATGATCACCCTTGTCCCGCCGTCTTCGCGCGGTGTTGTCTCCAGCGAGCCTCCGCACATGGTTTTCAGACGTTTGCGGATATTCTCAAGTGCAATATGCGGCTCATTGTCATCAGACGGGGCATATCCGGGACCTGTGTCTTCTACAATGACCGAAACTCCTTCATCCGATTCCTCGGTGATAATAGAGAGATACAGCGGGTCAAGACCGGGACTGACGCCGTATTTGACGGAGTTTTCGACAATCGGCTGCAAAGTAAGCGGCGGAAGCTTGAAAACGGTAACAGGTGTATCAAACTCAACGTATAATTTTTCCTCAAATCGGACCTTTTCTACTGCCAAATATGCCCTCGTATGCTCAAGCTCTTCCGAAAACGGAACAGTTTCTTCACTGACGATGGCTGTGAAATTCTTCTTTAGGTAGCGGCTGAAATCAAGAATCACCTTCTGAGCTTTGGCTGAGTCCTGTTGGCAGAGGTAATATATGCTCATCAGTGTATTATAAATGAAATGCGGCCGCATTTGCAGAACAGCCACCTGTGTTTTGCGTTTGACAAGGTCTTCCTTTTGTCTGATGATCTCCTCCTGCTGGCGAATTATCGCTTCTTTATTCTTGCGATTCCGACGGTTTTGATCATATATGAGAAAGCATTCCATAAATATGATCATCCATTCGGAAGTCATAAGATCACAGATCACGAAAAAAATCCGCTGGCTTGCAGTCAGTTTTTTCCATCTTCTGACAAGTATGACGGCGATAACAATAAAAAATACGATACCGAAAATCATGCTGATATACGAAAATGGTTTTTTAACATCGGTGATGCCATTAATTGTGTAATATGCGTCAGTTGCAAAATATGCCGAAACTGCCGCAGCTTTAAGTGCTTGAAGGCTGCATACCGTATATAATGCCGGATTGCGCCGCAGCGGTTCTTTGCAGGTATAAAGCAGCCATGCCGTAATAACAGGAAATAACGGAATATCAAAAATTACATAAAGTAAGCGCAGAATGCATTGGATCACCACGGCGTTTGCGTAAAGCTGCGTGATCATTATAAAAATGTCTGTCAGTGACAGGATCATCGCCAGCAGGGTGGTGATCTTGAAAAAACGATTATGTAGTTTTTCCTCTCTGTCGTCGCAGCCGATCATCAAAATAGCTGCAGCACCAAAAAACAGTGCAGTGAAACGGAATGAAAAACCGAGACACCATTGAAGATCAATCATAGCACACCTCCCAAAGGTAGGTGCAGATGGGCGATCTGCCACCGTATGTCATCAGCTGACAAAGGCTTTTCAATGAATCCGCAGGCGCCTGTCTTCCACGCATCTAAAGAGTATTGAGAAAATGCCGTGAGGAAAATGACGTTCATATTAGGTTCGATCTTCAAAAGCTCTTTGCAAATATCCAACCCGCTGACACGCCCCATCTCAATATCAACAAAGGCAATTTGAACTATGTTTTTTTTCACAAAGCGAATAGCATCATTAGGTTCCGTAAAACAGCTGATCTCAGCTGTGGGTAGGGTTTCCTTTAAAACGGAAAGCCCTCCTTCGAGAATGATCCTTTCATCGTCAAGCAAAATAATGTTCAGTGGTTTATCGCATTTTTCGGAGTAGTGCAAAAGTGTATCAACATCAACGCCAAGACATTCGGAAAGCTTCGAGATCATTGCGACATCGGGGATCCTGCGGCCTGTTTCCCAACTGGCGATCGTGGAACGCTGTACATGGATCAGGTCAGCCAACTGCTGCTGTGATATATCATTTTTCAGACGTAGTCTGCGCAGTGTTTCAGCAAAAGAAATATTCACTGCTGCTCACTCCTTTCGGTTTCATTATATCAAACAGGCAATACATTCGCAAGGACTTAAAAAAAAATTAATGTGTCATTCCGACACATATTGGAAATGCAGTCAAATGTTTAATTTACCTAAAAAAGCTTGCATAGTGTTAACCGGTAACGATGGAAACAAAACTGTAATTTGGAATTACAATTAAATAATAAAATGTGTCGTTCCGACACAGTATATTGCAAAGAACTCAAATTTTACCATATCATATATATAACAGTAGGTGAAAAGCAGGTGAAAAAAATTTATTGTAGAAACTTAAAAACAAAAGGAATATTTGTATGAAATATGCGATCAACTTCTTAAAAAATCAACCGATGATATGTGCTGTATTTGCATTGGTTGTAAGCCTCATGAGTATTCTTAGTCTAAATTCCGGCAGTATTGCGGGGCAGCTGGTCTTACGTTTACTGCTTTCGGGAACGTGTGCGGTCTTTTTGTACATGATCTCGGGCGAAAAAGCGGTTCAGAATTATTTATGTTCCACGGGCTATGTCATAAAATCTTTATCTGTATATTGGATAATATAGGGATTATTAGGGACCTTAATGCTTATCGACGGTATCAGCGATCCGAATACACCTCTTATTCAAGGATGGCCCTTGCAGATGCTCACAACATTCTTTTTCTTTATTGGAGTAGGTCTTTTTGAAGAGCTTATGTTTCGCGCAATTATTAATGATGCGCTTATTTATCAGTTTAGGAATGTTAAACACATATTCCTTATTTCGGCAATAGTTACATCATCTGTATTCGGTTTTGTTCATGTTTTTGAATCTGCTATCACGGGAGAAATAAACGATCTTGCCACTGTTTTACAGGCTGCGCTGAAAACGTTAAGCGCAGGGATATTTGGTTTGAATCTGCTTGTTATGTACTGGAAGACCCGCAATATATGGGCATGCGCCGTAGTACACGGCGGATACGACTTTTTGACAGCATATTCCCAGGCTATTATTCAGTCGGATACTACAACAGGAACATACGTAAATGCCTCGCACGCAACAGGTTCAATAATAGCATATCTTGTTCAGACCGTGATCGAACTGATTATTTTTATAGTTATATGGAAAAAGATCGGTAAGACAATAGATTTTGAAAAGATAAGGAAAGAATGGTAAATCGGTATCTGTGTATATGAATATACATGAATATAACGCCGTCACGGCGTAGGACACGGTTCGAGCAGAGTCGTGATCACTATTTTCACGAAAG
>CAMHNT010000136.1 GCA_946186535.1 uncultured Clostridia bacterium | reverse complement strand
GCTATAAATTATAAATAATAATGTATATATAATTAACGAAAGAAGTGTTGAAACATGAGTAAAAAACATTACGGTGTAATAGGTCACCCGATCGGTCATACCCTTTCACCGTTCATTCATAAAAGACTGCTTGAGCTTTCGGGAATCGACGGCGAGTACGGCGTTTATGATATCGCTCCCGAAGAGCTTGACGAAAAATTTAAAATCGTTCTTTCAAAGCTTGACGGCTTCAATGCAACCATTCCGCATAAGCAGGCTGTCATGCACCTTCTCGACGAAAAGGATTCTACCGCAGACCTCTACGGCTCCGTGAATACCGTCGCATTTAATCATAATCCCGACGGCTCATATTCTTCAAAAGGCTATACCACTGACGGAATCGGCTTCGAAACCGCTCTGAAAAATGCAGGAATAGAATTCGGAAAGACCGTTACAATAGTAGGCTGCGGAGGCGTCGGAAGAGTTTTCGCAAATACCTGCGTTCCTCATGGCTGCAAACTCAATATCCTTGAATGTGCTGCAGCTCTCGGAAATGCAAAGGCTTTCGCAGAGACTCTCAATGAAAGATGCGGAGAGGGTACAGCAACAGTCTATCTCACGAAAGAATTTGACGGCGAGAGCGATCTTCTCGTTAACGCTACTCCGATCGGAATGTCTCCGAAGACTGACGCGTGTGCAGTTTCCGACAGCGTTATCTCAAAGTCAAAGGCCGTTTTTGACGCCGTCTATAACCCTATCGATACTCTCCTCGTTAAAAAGGCGAGAGAAAAGGGTATTAAGGCGATTTCCGGCATGACTATGCTCGTGTATCAGGCGGCTGCCGCTCAGACGATCTGGAACGGATCGCAGTTTGACCCGAAGGATATAGAACAGCTTGCAGAGGACTGCTTTAAGGAGCTGAGCAAATAATGAAAAAAAATTTGGTTTTGTGCGGATTCATGGGAAGCGGAAAAAGTACCATAGGCCGCCAGCTTTCGGAAAAATTGGGCATGCGTTTTATCGATACCGATTCATACATAGAACAGAAAGAGGGAATGACTATTTCCCGGATTTTTGAGGAAAAGGGCGAGGATTATTTCCGCAGCCTCGAGCTTGAGGTCTGCAAAGAACTTTCACAGCTTAAGGGCAGCGTTATCTCCACCGGCGGCGGAACGCTCCTCAAGGACACAAACGTTAAGGAAATCAAAAAAGGCGGAGTCGTTTTCCTTCTCAACGTTTCCTCAAACACGGTTCTTAACCGCCTGAAAAATGACACAACCCGTCCGCTCCTTCAGAGAGAGGACAAGGAAAAAGCTGTCAAGACCCTTCTCTCCCAGAGAATTCCTCTCTACAACAGAGCGGCGGATTACGTCATCGACGCTGAGGAATCCCCGAGAAAGGTTTGTATTGAAATTATGAATATTTACAACAGTATTTCATAATGATATATTTGTGATTTTTCGGCGAACAGCATTTGTCCTTCGGCAGCCGCAGCGGCGCTGTTTGCCGAACTCCAAAGGAGAAAATAAATTTGAATATTATATCTCTGTCAATGACAGTTCTGCTTCTGATACCGCTTTTTGCCGGAATATATCTTAAGCGGAAAAATAAGCTCACCGGCGATATTACGTGTTGCCTTATACTTCTGACGGGCCTTGTTCTTCGTGTGATGTATATTATGTATACCGATATTACGGTTAGACAGCACGACGTTCACGATTTCTTCCAATATAATGCAGGTCATTCGGAATATATATGGTATATTTACTCAACGCATTCTCTGCCGGATTTTGACCCGAGGGAAATATTTCAGTTCTATCACCCTCCGCTACATCACATTATATGTGCGGTATGGTTTACGATCATAAAGGCTCTCGGATTTTCGCTGAGAGCGACCGGCCCGGAATCGCTTCAGATATTGACGGCTGCGTATTCGTTCCTGTTTACGCTGTTCGCTTACAAAGCACTGAAGCTTCTTGAACTGAAGCCGGCCGCACTTTCTTTATGTACGGCAATCATAACGTTTCACCCGACTCTAATTATAATGTCGGGAAGCGTCAACAACGATATGCTGTCGTCTCTTTTCGGAATGCTCGCATTGTATTATACGATAAAGTGGGCGAAGGACGAGAAGTGGTTCAGCATTATTATGATCGCTCTGTCGGTCGGACTCGGAATGTTCACGAAGCTTTCGGTTGGACTTCTCGCCCCGGCAATAGCGGCGGTTTTTCTGTTCGTTTTTGTCAGGTCAATAAAAAAATATAAGAAATTTATTCTTCAGTTCGCTGTGTTCGGCGTGATATGCGTTCCGATCGGGCTTTTCTGGCCGATCAGAAATTACGTCAG
Source organism: uncultured Clostridia bacterium (assembly GCA_946186535.1). Lineage (GTDB taxonomy): Bacteria > Bacillota > Clostridia > Oscillospirales > Acutalibacteraceae > RUG592. The sequence continues at coordinate 3,711 of CAMHNT010000136.1, read as the reverse complement.
ATTCGGCGTGCCGATAGATTATGTTCCGGACCTTTCGACGGAATCGGGTCAGTTCATAGACAAAACTCCCTTCGAAAGATTTACTACGTGGTCTCTTGGCCAGTTTTCGTCCCCGTTCACTCAGTGGGCGTGGAACGGCGCCGAGTACAACGAGTTCAATCCGATCATCGCATTGATGAAAAACGCAATGTTCGACGAACAGACATTTTTCAGACGAAGCATTACGCTTCAGTCTTTCTGTACGGTTTTGTTTTTCCTCGGAATTGTTCTGTCCGTGTTTTCAGTTGTATCGCTTTTTGCGATGTGGTTTAAGAACGACAAGGTCAACATCGAGCATAAATTCCTTCTGACCGCAGCGGCAGCCGTAGTTTTTTTGAATTATATAACTTTCTGTATAAATTATCCGCAGGTTTGTACTCAGAACATGAGATACTGCGTTCCGCTGATTTTTGTCGGTTCGGCTGTCATCGGCTTTTTTGTCGACAGAGCGGACGAAAGCAGGAATAAATACTACAAGGGGATCGCCTCATTCCTGAAAAAAATCATGGTGATATTCTGCGGATTTTCGGCATTTGTTTATACCGCAATGATGTTCTATACAAATGCATATCTTAGATAATAAGCGGTATTGTTACGAAAAATATTTGAAGAGGTAGAAAACAGATGAATATAGCAATAGTCGGTCTCGGCATAATAGGCGGTTCGCTTGCGAAAGCGTTCACCGCCTACACCGATCACACCGTCATAGGAATAAACAGAAGCAGGGAAACTGCGGAGCGTGCTTTCAAAGACGGTGCGATTCATGAAGTGGGTACGGAGGAGAGCCTGAAAAAGGCTGATGTGGTTTATATGTGCACATATCCCGAGCATATTGTTTCTTATGTCAGGGAGAATGCCGATAATTTAAAAAAGGGCTGTATCATAACAGACGTCTGCGGAATCAAAACCGGGATATGCGGAAGGCTTACGGAGATATGCGAGATGAGCGGTCTTCGCTATGTCGGTTCGCATCCGATGGCAGGAAAGGAAAAGTTTTCCTATGACGCTTCCGAGGCAGAGCTTTTTCAGAACGCAAACTACATAGTAGTTCCATGCAGCGCAGACGAAGAGGCGGTTGAAACGGTGAGCAGGCTCGCAAAGGAAATAGGCTGCGGAATGATAAGAATTGCGACTCCCGAGGAGCACGACAAAATGATAGCCTTCACATCTCAGCTTCCGCACGTTCTGGCGTGCGCTTACGTCATGAGTCCGTGCTGTCCGAATCACAAAGGTTTTTCGGCAGGAAGCTACCGTGACGTTTCGAGGGTTGCGGCAATCAACGAGAACCTCTGGACGGATCTTTTTCTGAGCAACAAAAAGCCGCTTTCCGATGAGATTTCGGTTCTTATCGAGAATCTGACGACGTTCAGAAATGCCATAGACAGCGAAAACGAGGAAGAGCTCCGTGAGCTTCTGAAAAAGAGTCGTCTTATTAAGCAGAATGATTAATAATTTAATTTTGTTCAGCAAATTTTCAGAAAACTTTCGGCGAAGCGAAGCCGGAAAAAGTTTCGCTCAAGCCTTTTCAAAGGTACCCCAAGGGCACTTCCTTCGGGGCGCCTGCGGTTTCCAAAGGCAGAGCCTTTGGTCGCTCGTCGCAACGAGCGAAACACCTTAGCGTTCAGCCCAGCTAAAGCATAAGTTCCGCTTGCCAATCAGTCTGCGCCTTACGGCTTGACTTCTTGGAGCGTCACTTATCTGCAAAGGGTGAACGCTCAGGCAGAGAGTATCTCTTTAATTAGCAGGTAAAAGTTTTAATATTATAAGGTAAGGCAATTAATTGTTGCTATGTTGATAAGCCGGGTTCAGGGTCGTTAGACCCTGATAGGTGAAGGGCGAAGCCCTTCACCGCCAAAAGCCCCCTCCGGCAGGGATAAGTGACGCCCCAAGAATGCAAGCCGCAGGCGCAGCATGATTGGAAGGCGGAACTTATGCAATAGCTGGGGGGTGGGTTAGTTTGATAAACAAATAAACTTATATTATATCAGACTTGTTGCTAAACAGCAAAAACTAATCACCGAATATATAGTAAAATTTTAGATTGGTGTGCTATGCTAATTAATCAAATTCTGCACACGATAAAATCCGATGAAATAATAAAATAAAACATTAAGATATCAAAGCAAAATAAAGAAAAAGGACAGATACCATATGTCTAATATAAAAATAAATCCGTCACGGCTCAGCGGAACGGTTCAGGTTCCGCCTTCAAAGAGTGACGTTCACAGAGCGATCATCTGTGCGGCGCTCGCAAAAGGTACAAGCACAATTTCCCCGGTTGCATTTTCCGAGGACATTTCCGCAACGATCGACTGCATAAAAGCGCTCGGAGCGGAGGTAGAAGCAGACGGCGACAAAATCACGGTGAGATCGGAAAAGCTCTTTGAGGTTGAAAAAGCCGATTTACAGTGCCGAGAGTCGGGTTCGACAGTGAGATTTTTTATTCCTGTTGCAGCGGCAGGAGGAGTCAACGGCACCTTCAACGGAAAGGGAAGACTTCCTCAGAGACCTCTCGGAGTCTATACGGAGCTGCTTCCGAAGCACGGCGTTGAATGCATAACTCAGGGCGGACTTCCGTTTGAAATCAAAGGCAGGTTAAAGCCGGGAATATATGACGTACCGGGAGACATAAGCTCACAGTTCATCACGGGTCTGCTCTTTGCGCTTCCTCTTCTTGACGGCGACAGCGTGATTCATCTGACTTCGCCGCTTCAGTCGAAGGGCTACATCGATATGACGATTTCCGTTCAGAAGCAGTTCGGAGTTGAAATCGGAACCGACGGCGACGACTACATAATAAAAGGAAATCAGTCGTACAAGCCCTGCGACTATACCACCGAGGGCGACTGGTCTCAGGCGGCGTTTTTCCTTGTTGCAGGAGCGATAGGCGGCGACGTTACCGTTCGTGGAGTCAGGAAGGATTCATATCAGGGAGATAAGGAGATTGCCGGGTTAATGGAAAGATTCGGTGCGGAGGTTGAACGGAGTGAAAGCGGTGTTCGCTGCAGGGCGAAGGAGCTTGAGGCTATTGAAATAGACGCTTCGCAGATTCCGGATCTGGTTCCGGTTCTGACTGTCTGTGCGGCTTTTGCGAAAGGCACGACAAGAATATACAACGCTCAGCGTGTTCGTCTGAAAGAGAGCGACCGTCTCGCTGCAATTTCGGACTGTTTGAATCGCTGCGGTGCGAAGGTGACGGAAACGGAGGACGGACTTCTGATAGAGGGAGTCGACAGTCTGAAGGGTGGTTTCGTCGAGGGATACAACGACCACAGGATCGTTATGTCCATGGCGATCGCAGCGTTAAGAAGCAGCGGTGAAACGGAAATTTCCGACAGAGAAAGCATTACGAAGTCATACACTGAGTTCTTTGACGATTACAAATCGATAGGCGGACTTTGCTGATATGTAGAAAAGGGTTCGGGTAAGAAAGCAGGGTTTGGGGCTCAGCCCCCTCCGGGGAGGGGGTTGGGGGTGGGGGTGGCGAAAGTTTGATGAAAAGACTCAGCTTCCCAGAAAAGCATTCTTACGGAACCGAAAGCAGGGTTTGGGGCGCAGCCCCAATAGGCGCAGGGCGAAGCCCTGCACTTACCAGTAGCCCCCTCCGGGGAGGGGGTTGGGGGTGGCGAAAGTTTGATGAAAAGACTCAGCTTCCCAGAAAAGCATTCTTAC
>CAMHNT010000135.1 GCA_946186535.1 uncultured Clostridia bacterium | reverse complement strand
GGTTTATTAAAAGAGCTGATAATCGGACTTGAACCGACGACCTCATCCTTACCAAGGATGCGCTCTACCGACTGAGCTATACCAGCAAATTTTTTGGCTCTCTTTTCAGAGAGCCAATTTTTGGCGACCCGAAACGGGCTCGAACCGTCGACCTCCAGCGTGACAGGCTGGCGTTCTAACCAACTGAACTACCGGGCCGTATTCAAAATGTTCAGTCAACTGACTGCTCAATTATGATATCATAAAAACGCATGCTTGTCAACAGTTTTTTTAAAATTTTTGATTGTATAATGAAAAATTTAATTAGTTGCGAGGGACTCGATGTTTTCGATAACTTCAACAATCTCGAGAGATGTTCTTTTCCGGGCTTTCTTTCCGAGGCGGAAACCGCACCTGATCGCATGAAAAACAAATCCTATGATTGCTGAAACAATATAAGCAGACACGCCTATTGTAACGGCTTTCATAAAGGTCATGTTATCTTTGGAAAACAAACCGTATACAAATTTATGCTTGATAAGAAATCTTGTATAATCAAACACAAGATACGAAAGGAAAAACATCGGAGAGATTAGAATGCTCTTCAGGCTGAATGGTTCTTTATTTTCGGAGCCTAAATAGAAGGATATCGAAATGATGGGATTTATGATGTGTAAGAAAACCATTGCTCTGTCGTCAAGGTTGAAGTTCATCATGCCCAGAACGGTTGCCGTTTCCGTAATTAAAAATACAAGCGATATAGCTACCGCATGCATAAGATACAGAACGCCGGGGATCGATTTTTTTCTTGCTATTCCAAGGATACCGCCCGTAATGAACAGCAGCGCACCTGTCATATTGACAATGAATGTCATCTGGTACATACACTGTGCGTATGGAATGTATGTATACAATGAGGTGATAAGCATCAAAACTCCGGATGCAATTCTTGTAATATCAATAATATGTTTTTTTATCATAGAAACTCCCCCCAAAAGCAAAAGCGAAATATATATATTATTATATAACAAAGAAAGGATTTTGTAAATAAAAAACAATTATTATTGAAAAAAATATGATGAAATGTTTATGAGAATCCTATGATATATCATTGAAAACAAGAAAATGAGTGAGAATAAAAAGCAGAAATTTGAAACGAAATTTTCATTGTCTGTTTTCGGAGGCGGCGCAGGGCATAAGAAAACCCACCCTTCGAACGGGTGGGTCTGTTTACTGCTGTAATTTGTAATTATTTCTTTTTCTCAACGAGTTCCTTTGTATCTCTTGCGATAACAAGCTCTTCATTCGTCGGGATAACGTAAACCGCGATTTTTGAATCGTCTGCTGAAATTTTTCCGCACTTTCCGAGAACCATTTCATTGTTTCTCTCTTCGTCGATCTTAACTCCGAGACACTCGAGATACTTTCCGATAGCTGCTCTGTGATGTGGCTGGTTTTCGCCGAGACCTGCCGTGAATACCATAGCGTCGCAGCCGCCAAGAGCTACGAAGTAGCTGCCGATGAATTTTGAGATTTCATACTGGAGAATTTCGTGAGCGAGCTGTGCTCTCTTGTTGCCCTCTTTTGCTGCCTTCGTGACATCTCTGTCGTCCGTTGAAATACCCGAAACGCCGAGGAGTCCCGACTTCTTGTTGAGAAGATCGCTCATCTCGGACGGGGAGAGGTTCTCTTTTTCTGCGATGAATGTTACAACCGACGGGTCGAGAGTACCTGTTCTTGAACCCATCATGAATCCGTCAAGAGGAGTAAGACCCATGCTTGTGTCGATAACCTTGCCGGCGTCGATTGCCGTGATGGAAGAGCCGTTGCCGATGTGGCAGGTGATGAGCTTGAGGTCCTTGATGTCCTTGCCCATGAGCTCTGCGCAGCGCTTGCTTACGTATCTGTGAGACGTGCCGTGGAAGCCGTAGCGGCGGATCTGATACTTCTCGTAGTATTCGTAAGGGATAGGATAGATGTAAGCCTTTTCGGGCATTGTCGAATGGAAAGCGGTGTCGAATACTACGACCTGAGGAACGTCCTCGCCGAATACTTCGATGCATGCACGGATAGCCTGAACGTGACCTTTGTTGTGAAGAGGTGCGAGAGGAATGAGGCTTTCGATACCCTCGATAACGCTTTCGTCAACGATAACCGATTGGCTGAATCTTGCGCCGCCCTGAACGATTCTGTGACCGATGGCGGAAACTTCCGAAAGATCCTTGATCACACCGACCTCGCTGTCGGTGAGAGCGTCCTTTACCTGCATGAACGCTGCACGGTGGTCGGGCATTGAAACCTCTCTTTTGATTTCCTTGCCGTCGGCTGTCTTGTAGCCGAAAATACCGTCGATACCGATTCTTTCGCAGTTACCCTTTGCGATAACTTTTTCGTTGTCCATGTCGATGAGCTGATACTTTAGTGAAGAGCTTCCGGCATTAATTACTAAAATTTTCACTTTAATATCTCCTTTATATAATACTGCAATCCTGACAAAAATAATCTATCTGCAATGTTTTAACAGGAATCAGTATAAAATTGCTTGAAACATAATTTAACATATAATATAATAGTACAATAAGAAATAAATTTCAAGATTTTTTCGTAATTTTTTAGATAAAAGTTATTTCGGAGAGGTTTTTATGAAAATAACCGCGATAGTAAGTGAATACAATCCGTTTCATAACGGGCATAAATATCTTGCGGACAAGGCCCGTGAGAACGGTGCGACGCACGTTGCTTCGATCATGGGCGGCAATTTTCTCCAAAGAGGAAACTGTGCGATAGCCGACAAGTACGCTCGTGCGAGGGCGGCGGTCCTCGGAGGGATAGATCTTGTTTTTGAACTTCCTCAGGTTTATGCCTCAGCGAGTGCGGAGAGGTTTGCGTCGGGCGCAGTTGAAACGCTTGACGGGTGCGGCTGTATAGACGAGCTTTGCTTCGGGGCGGAGTGCGGAGATACAGAGACGCTTAAAAGGACTGCCGATATTATTTCGGGCAGCGGCGAGGTAACGGAGCTTTGCAGGGAATTTCTCAGACAGGGCTTCAGTCACCCCAGAGCGATGCAGGCGGCGGTCGGACAGGTTCTCAGCGGAAAGAGAATGAACGAAACGGATATATCGGAAATTCTTGGCAGCCCGAATAACACATTGGGAATTGAATATATCCGGGCTCTGAACCGTATCGGAAGCGGTATTGAGCCGTTTGCGGTGAAGCGTGTCGGAGCGGAGCACGATTCGGATATCACGGAGAGTCATTTCGCTTCGGCTTCTGCCGTCAGAAATATGATTTTAAGAGGTGACGGTTCATATTCGGAATTTGTTCCGGAAACGACGGGAGACATTCTGGAGGGGTGCATAAAAAACGGAGAATGTCCGGGTGAATTTGAAAATAACGAACGTGGGGTCCTGGCTGTTTTAAGACGTATGACGGCTGAGGATCTTGCGGAGATACCCGATGTTACGGAGGGACTTGAAAACAGGCTTGTGAAGGCCGTGAGGGATAACGACAGCATAGCGGATATAATTTCGGCGGTGAAGTGCAAGCGCTACACACACGCACGATTAAGCCGTATCATAGCCTGTGCGTATCTCGGGATAACAAAGGAGATTTCGGGACTTTCACCGAAATATATCAGGGTGCTTGCATTTAACGGCAGGGGTGCGGAAATACTTAAGATAATGAAAAAAACGGCACAGCTGCCCGTGGTCATGTCACCGGCGAAGGACAGGGGAAAGCTTGACGATGAGGGGAAAAGACTGTTTGAAATGGATATACTTTCGTCGGATATGTACGGACTTCTGACGCCGAAGATTCAGAGGTGTTCGAAGGATTATTACAGAGGAGCGGAGAAGTTTTTCTAAAGATTTACAAAAAAAGTTTAAAAGAGGACGGTTAAAGTTTTTGCCGCACTTTTTTCAAAAGGCGCCCCGAAGGAAGTGCCCTTGGGGTACCTTTGAAAAGGCTTGAGCGAAACTTTAACAGGTGTTTTGAAAAACAATTCGTTAAGATTACAGATTTGAAATTTATGCGATGATTTGGTATAATAGCAACAGCTAAAAAAATAACCGAAAGGAGAAAATACATGGAATATTATGAGAACGAAATAAAACCGCAGAGAGCTTTTCTGATAAGCGTCGACAACGGAGACTTTGACGCCGAAAGCTCAATGGCGGAGCTTTACGACCTTGCGGAAAGCGCAGGAGCCGAGGTTGCCGGTTCGGTAATCCAGAAGCTCGAAAAGCCTGTTTCCGCAACTTACATCGGAACGGGAAGACTTGAAGAGATCGTTGAAATATGCCATACTCAGGAGATAGACCTGATTATCGCGGACAGCGAGCTTACCCCGAATCAGATTAGGAATATCGAAGACGCAACCGATGTCAGGGTCATCGACAGAACGATGCTCATTCTCGATATTTTTGCGCTCAGAGCAAATTCAAAGGAAGGAAAGCTTCAGGTTGAAATCGCACAGCTTCGCTATATGCTTCCGAGACTCACCGGTAAAGGCGTTCAGATGTCACGTCTCGGCGGCGGAATCGGAACGAGAGGTCCGGGTGAAACAAAGCTCGAAACGGACAAGCGTCATATCAGAAGGAAGATAGAAGCTCTTCAGGAACAGCTTAACGACATCGAACGTCACAGGGAACAGCTTCGCAAACGCAGGAAGAAGGACGGTATCATAACCACGGCGATCGTGGGATACACCAACGCAGGAAAATCCACGCTTATGAATTATCTGACTGACGCAGGGGTTCTTGAAAAGGATCAGCTTTTTGCAACGCTCGACCCGACGTCCCGTGCGCTCAAGCTTCCGAACGGCGTTACGGTTATGCTTATCGATACGGTAGGACTCGTGAGAAGACTTCCTCACCACCTCGTGAAAGCGTTCCGTTCAACGCTCGAGGAGGCTGCAACGGCGGATATAATTCTGAATGTCTGTGACGCTTCGAGTGAGGAAGCACTGCTGCATCTCGAGGTTACGAATGATCTTCTCCAGAGTCTCGGCTGTGCGGATACGCCTGTGATCACGGTTTTCAACAAGAGCGATCTTGTTGAAAGCGGAGAGTTCATTCCGTCTGTTTCTAATGCCGTTCACATCAGTGCGAAAAAGGGAGAGGGGATCGACGAGCTTCTGAAGGCAATCGAAAATAATCTGCCGATTCGTGTGAAAAAAGTCAGGCTTCTTCTTCCGTTTTCGAAAGCCGGACTGTCGGCTGAGATTCGCCAGAGCGGAACTCTGATTTCCGAGGAGTACACAGCCGAAGGGTTGGAGGTTGTCGGAATTGTTGACGAAACGCTTTATGCGAAGGTCAGGGAATTTATTACGGAAGAATAGTATATCATGATACAAAACACCCCGGAAATCCGTTTTTTACGTCGGATTTCCGGGGTGTTTTATTTTTCCGGATACGGTGATTCCACGTCGCTTGCACCTGTAATATAGTCCATTGATACGTTGTAGAACTGTGCCAGCAGCATTATTCTTTCAATAGGAATTCTTGTTCTGCCGCTCTCATAGTCGGAATAGGTTCGCTGTCCGATATGCAGAAGGTCGGCAATTTGCTGTTGTGTTAAGTCTCTGTCTTCACGAAGATTTCGTATTCTTTGATAATATATCATTCTTTTATACCTTTTATGCTGATATTCGATAAGGATAACAAGGCAGCTATTTTATAGTTTGTAATGTTATTTTGCCTATAATTTTATGTTTTATAACAAAAAGTATAATAAATTACCAAAAAACACTTGACTTTTAGAGCAATAAACACTAAAATGTAGATATAGCTGTGAACGGAAATATATTTGGTGTTTGTTTGAATATACCGGATTATAAGAACTACTTTTATTATCTGAAATACTCATTGTGAAAGCATACCGACAACGTTTTGAGATGTTGTCGGTATGCTTTTTTCTTAAGGCAGCAACGCATCTTCGGCACAATCTCTGTTAGGTATTGCCAGGGTTTTTGAATGAGTAAAAAATATGTGAATACACCTAATCAAGTCGCCTTGGAGCGGCGAGGAAAATTTGTTTTAACCTTCGGGAAGGGACGCTTTCTGCCAAAGCGTCTCCCTAAAGG
>CAMHNT010000134.1 GCA_946186535.1 uncultured Clostridia bacterium | reverse complement strand
AAGGAAGTGCCCTTGGGGTACTTTTTGAAAAAAGCTGGGCAAAAACTTTAACCGTTTTACTCATCTATAGAAAATAATATAAATTTAAAATCCCAAAAAGCGTTCGACATTCATCAAATAAATGAACTGCTTTAAACATTCTCATGAAAAAAGGTGAAAAAATGTCCTTCGTACATCTTCATTTGCATAGTGAATACAGTCTGCTCGACGGTGCCTGTCGTCTGAAAGACCTTGTGAAATCCGTAAAGGAAAAGGGGCAGAACGCCGTCGCCGTGACAGACCACGGAAATATGTTTGCGGCTGTCGATTTTTTCCTTGAAGCTAAGAATGCCGGGATAAAACCCATTATCGGCTGTGAGGTCTATGTCGCAAACAGAACCCTTTACGACAAGACAGCCGAGCTTGACGGCCGTCCGTATCATATGATACTTCTGTGCGAAAACATGACGGGCTATCAGAATCTTATAAAAATGGTGTCGGTAGCGTGGACCGAAGGCTTTTACAGAAAACCGCGTATAGACGATTCCCTACTCGAAAAGTATCACGAGGGACTGATCTGTTTTTCCGCCTGTCTTGCAGGCGAGATCCCGAGGGCGGTAGTCTCGGGAAATATTGACGGCGCTTATGAAAAAGCAAGATATTATAAAAATCTGTTTGGTGACGGAAATTTCTATCTTGAGCTCCAGAACCATTTCATAGAAGAGCAGGCTGTCGTTAACGACACTCTTGTGAAAATGTCACATGATCTGGATATTCCGCTCGTTGCGACAAACGACTGCCATTATATAGACAAGAAGGACGCTGAAACACATAACATTCTTATGTGTATTCAGACCAACCATACCGTAAAGGACAATGACCGAATGGAATTTCAGACGGACGAGTTCTATATAAAAACGGAAGATGAGATGCGAAGTCTATTTCCGGACGTTCCTCAGGCTATCGAGAATACTCAGCTTATCGCAGACAGGTGCAATGTCGAATTCGAGTTCGGAAATACGAAGCTTCCGCATTTTGACGTGCCGGACGGCGAGGACCATTTCCGGTATTTTAGACGTCAGTGCTACGAGGGTCTGTACAGGCATTACGGCGATAATCCCGACAGCTCTCTCATCGACAGGCTTGAGTATGAGCTTGATATAGTCAATAAAATGGGGTACGTCGACTATTATCTGATCGTGAACGATTTTATCCAATACGCAAAATCTCAGGGTATCCCCGTAGGCCCCGGACGAGGTTCGGGCGCAGGAAGCCTTGCCGCATACTGCATAGGAATAACGGGTATCGACCCTATAAAATATAACCTCATCTTCGAGCGTTTTCTGAACCCCGAAAGAGTCAGCATGCCTGATTTTGACGTCGACTTCTGCAAGGACAGACGTCAGGAGGTCATCGATTATGTTATAAGAAAGTACGGCTCCGACCATGTAGCACAGATAATTGCGTTCGGTACGATGGCGGCGAGAGGAGCTATCCGTGACGTCGGCAGGGTTCTGGACATACCCTACGGTTCGGTTGACGCAATAGCAAAGCTCGTACCTTTCGATATCGGTATGACTATCGATAAGGCGCTTTCAATTTCATCTGAACTGAAAAAACTTTATGATACCGACGCCGAGATAAAAAGACTTATCGATATTGCGAGAAGTATCGAGGGAATGCCCCGTCACGCAACAACTCATGCGGCAGGCGTGGTTATTACGAGAGATCCTGTCGACAGCTATGTCCCTCTTGCAAAAAACGATGAAGCCGTTGTAACTCAGTATACTATGACGAGGCTTGAACAGCTCGGCCTGCTGAAGATGGATTTTCTCGGGCTTCGGAATCTTACCGTTCTCAACGACGCAAAGAAAATGATAATGAAAACCGAGCCGGATTTTTCCGACGACAATATTGATTATTCCGACCCGAAGGTTTTCGAAATGCTTTCAAAGGGTTATACGGAGGGCGTGTTCCAGTTCGAATCGGCAGGAATGAAGAATGTTATCATGCAGCTGAAGCCCGAAAATGTCGAGGATCTGATTGCGGTAATTTCTCTCTACCGCCCGGGTCCTATGGACTCTATTCCGACGTATATCGAGAACCGTCACAACCCCGAAAAGGTTCGATATAAGCACCCTCTGCTGAAGGATATCCTTGACGTGACCTACGGTTGTATTGTCTATCAGGAACAGGTAATGCAGATTTTCAGAACGCTTGCAGGCTATTCGCTGGGACGTGCGGATATAGTAAGACGTGCAATGTCAAAAAAGAAAAAGGACGTTATGGAGAAGGAACGCCGGATTTTTATACACGGTTATGTTAACGAAAACGGTGAGGTTGAGGTTGACGGCTGTATCAGGCGCGGCGTTGACGAGAAAACGGCAAATGATATATTTAATGAAATGGAAAGCTTTGCGTCCTATGCATTCAATAAATCCCATGCGGCGGCGTATGCCGTTATTTCATATATGACGGCATGGTATAAATATCACTATCCGAAGGAATACATGGCGGCTCTTCTGACGAGTATTCTTGAAAATTCGGGAAGACTTCCTCTCTATATCGAAGAGTGCAGCCGTTTCGGAATAAAGGTTCTTCCGCCTCACGTCAATGTCAGTGACAGCGGCTTCCGGGTTCACGGGAATAATATTATTTTCGGTCTCATGGCGATAAAAAATCTCGGTTCGGCGGTGATAAGAGAAATTGTCAGGGAAAGGGAAAAGGGCGCTTACAGGAGCTTCTACGACTTCTGCAGCAGGCTTTACGGAAAGGGACTCAACAGCAGAGCCGTCGAAAGTCTCGTGAAATCCGGCGCGCTCGACGGTCTCGGCGGAAACAGACGTCAGATGCTTCTCGGCTCACGTCAGATAATGGACGGAATCGAAGAGGAAAGACGGTCGAATATCGAAGGTCAGATGTCTTTCTTTGAGGGTGACGAAACGGACGACATGAGCGTCTATGAGCTTCCGAAGGTTGCCGAATTCGGCATTCACGATATTCTCTATATGGAAAAGGAAATGACGGGACTCTATCTTTCCGGTCATCCGCTCATGGAGTATGAGCCTTATATAAATTCCGTGAAGTGCGACAAGATTTCCGATATCATAGAAAACAGCACCTTCTATGATGGAAAAAAGGTTCGTGTTATCGCAATGATCGAAAGAGTGAAAACGAAAACAACGAAGAACAGCGCGGTTATGGCATTCGTTAATATCGAAGACCTGACCGGAGGACTGGAAATGCTCGTCTTTCCACGGACTCTCTCCGAATACGGCAACATAGTTTTTGAGGGCAATGCGGTTGAGATCTACGGAACGGTCAACGCAAAGGAGGACGAAGAGCCGAAGATTCTCTGCGACAGGCTGAAAAAATGTCCGAAGGAGCCTGTTTCGGAAAACAATGACGGAAACAGGCGGCAGGACGGAAAAGACTCAAATCGTAAAGGTCCGCAGCGGCTCTACGTAAAGCTTCCGTCAAAGAACTCGAAGGAATACGATTACACCAAAAAGCTGCTTGCCGTCTTTGACGGGACGAGTCCGGTTTCGTTCTATTATGCCGACGAAAAGAAGTACGAGCATTTTCCGTTCGAGAACAATGTCTATCTCAACGATGTGATGATAGGTGAGCTGAAAAGAGTTCTGGGAGAGGAAGCGGTTGTTGTCAAGTAATACTAAATTTCAATAAAACACTTTAAATCTTTTCGGTCTAATTTCTGCAATACTGCGTCATCGCTGCAAGACAAACGACAGCCTGCCTGCGAGCTCTTCCTTGTCTTGCAAAAATTATCCTCGAAAATCTTTTAAAGGTTTTAATTGAAAATTAGTATAATATAAAAAGATACAAAACAGTTACAACCTGATTTTAAATATTTCCATAATTTAAACTATATTTTGATAAATTCCTCTTGTTATTTGCTTAAAAATGTATTATAATAAATACGATTGGAATATAAAGGAGGACTATTTATGTCACAGAAAGCTATTGCAGTATTGACAAGCGGCGGAGATGCGCCCGGTATGAATGCTGCTGTAAGAGCTGTTGTAAGAACAGGTATTTCCAAGGGGATGAAAGTTTACGGAGTAAGTCGTGGTTATAACGGTCTTCTTACCGGTGATGTTACCGAGCTTAACCTTCGCAGTGTTTCAGATATTATCCATCGTGGCGGTACGGTTTTATATACAGCAAGAAGCGAGGAGTACAACACTCCCGCAGGTGTTAAAAAGGCGGCTGATTTCTGCAGAGAGCTCGGAGTTTCGGGCGTTGTTGTAATCGGCGGCGACGGCTCATTCAGAGGTGCGCGCGACCTCACGGGCGAGGGTATTCCGTGCGTAGGTATCCCGGGCACTATCGATAACGATATTGCTTGCAGCGAGTATACTGTAGGCTTTGATACGGCTATGAATACGGCAATGGAAATGGTTGACAAGATCCGTGATACGGCTCAGTCGCACGACAGATGTTCCGTTGTTGAGGTTATGGGAAGAAGATGCGGAGATATCGCTTTGCAGACAGGTATCGCAGTAGGCGCAGCTTCGATTCTCGTTCCGGAGGTTGAGTTTGACATTGAGAGAGACGTTATCTCAAGAATCCTCAACAACCAGAGCACAGGCAAGAAGCACTTCATCATTGTAGTTGCGGAGGGCGTAGGCAAGGTAAACGAGCTTGCTACATATATCCAGAACAGAACCGGCATCGAGTCCAGAGCAACTATTCTCGGTCATGTTCAGCGTGGTGGTTCTCCGACACTCAGAGACAGAGTTGTTGCAAGCGAAATGGGCTACAAGGCTGTTTCACTTCTCGAAGAGGGAATCGGAAACAGAGTTGTTGCTATGAAGAACGGAGCTATCGTGGATTATGATATCACAGAGGCTCTTAACATGAAGAGAGTTTTCGATACAAACCTCTATGAAATTGCTCATACAATTTCTATCTGATTTGAGTTTGTTTTATTTAAATTGATTTTTGGGGTGTACCCGGATATTACGAGTTTGCTTTCAACAGAAGGTGAATGATTGATCCGGATACACCCTGATTTTTTTACCGCCGGAATGCCGGACGAAAGAAAGCAAAAAAGAAAAAGCCCTTCCGTTGGGAAGGACTTTTTTGATATATTGATACATATATATAATATATCAGATTTTTACGTCGCTCATACCGAAAATGAACTTCGCAGAGTCGGCAAATTCCAGAACGTCGCCGAAGCAAAGAAGATAATATTTTCCCGGTTCCAACTTAGTTCCGTTGAGTTTTGTGCCGTTGGTTGAAAATTCATCCTTGATGAGCCAGTGATTGTTGTTGAAAAGGAGCGTTGCCTGCTGTCTTGCGACATAGGAGCTTTTTATCAGGACATCGCTGTCGATTCCTCGTCCCAGCGTAACGGAATCCTTCGTGACGGATATGTATTCATTGCATGTTTCATAGTACATATTCAGAGTGTTTGAAAACAGAATGCCGGAAAGACCGTCGTCGCCGTTAAGCTTTATGAATTCTATATTTTCTCCGGAATCGGGTATTTCCGGTTTTGAAGTATCGTCCGGATTGCTGAGAATCAGCCCGTCTCCGGGCATAAAGTTATTTTTGAAATTATCGTTCTGTGCCGGAGTGCCCGGGATAGGAGGAATACTCGGATTTACAGGAGCCGGCGGAGTACCCTTTGAAAATCCATTCGGTGTGGGACTGTTCGGGAGAGGAGGAATACCCGGAGTTACCGGAGCTGGCGGAGTGCCTTTTGAAAATCCGCTCGGTGTGGGACTGTTCGGGATAGGAGGAATACCCGGAGTTACCGGGGCCGGCGGAGTACCCTTTGAAAATCCGTTCGGTGTGGGACTGTTCGGGATAGGAGGAATACCCGGAGTTACCGGGGCAGGGGGAGTACCCTTTGAAAATCTGTTCGGTGTGGAACTGTTCGGGATAGGAGGAATACCCGGAGTTACCGGAGCCGGCGGAGTACCCTTTGAAAATCCGCTCGGTGTGGGACTGTTCGGGATAGGAGGAATACCCGGAGTTACCGGGGCCGGCGGAGTACCCTTTGAAAATCCGTTCGGTGTGGGACTGTTCGGGATAGGAGGAATACCCGGAGTTACCGGAGCCGGCGA
>CAMHNT010000133.1 GCA_946186535.1 uncultured Clostridia bacterium | reverse complement strand
TGCAAGCAGATTTGGTGCAAAGCCGTCAGGCGGTCTTTGTGCGGTGTTGCCTTAAAAAGCTTCCTGAAGTATCGGCTCAAAGCGAAACTTCAGGAAGCTTTTCCGTTCTTAGAAAGAATGTGACAAATATTTGTCTATTTTCTTATCAGAATTGAGTATCACGCCTGCGAAAACGACGCCCCCGAATGCTCGTCAGCCACCAGCGTTTCACGGTGATTTTTTATCACCGAATTGATCGTCTCCTCACTGATATCATACTTCTTGGAAAGCTCCGTGATTTTTCTTTCCATAAAATCGAGAAGTATATGATCGCTTATCGGTGAAACGCTGTCCCACAGATGCTCGTATTCCTCGGTTGCGTGGCTGTCCTTCGGGTCTATGGCTTTCGCGTTTTGCAGAATTTTTTCTGTGTATACGTCTATGTAGTGCTGCGCTTCGCTGCCGAATGCCCATTCAAATTCCTGAAGAATTGCAGTTTCGTCGCTGACATGTCTGTCCTCATAATTTTCACAGAGCGGATACGGTCTGTCATATCCCACCGCCGCCAGTGCGTCAGATATCGTCTTTCTTACTCCGCCGCTTTCAACTATATACCCGACTCCGTAGGTTCTCATTTCCTCGTTTATCTTTGAAATGTGCTCGGTCAGAAAAAGCTTGATCCCCTTTTTCCGAAGCTTCCCGTAGAGTGAACCGAGAGCCGCAGCGGCGGTCGAGTCGAGACTTCCGATACCGCTTGCGTCAACTATAATGTATTTTGTATCGTCTTTTACTGCGTTTTCGATATCGTTCCTGAACCGGTCTACATTCGCAAAAAACAGATTTCCTCTGAAAGAATATATGACAACGTTTTTTATAGGGCGAGCCTTGGCATACGTTTCAAGATTGTAGAAATGATTTCTTCCCGGGATAACACCGAGAAATTCCGTCGGCGGATAGCTCTCTCTGATGATTACATTGAAAAAAGAAAGAATAACTCCGATGACAACTCCGTAAATCGTACCGAAAACAAGCACGCCGGCAAAAGCCGCCAGAAAAATCATATACTCCTTTCGGCTGCTTTTTCTGAGCTGTTTCGCAAGGTGAAACTCCGTGCCGCTCCACAGCGCACAAACCACTATCGAAGTAAGAACCGGAACAGGGAGATAGCTGATGAAACCCGTACCGAAAAGAAGAATACACGTCATGACTCCTGCTGCGACTATCGAAGTAAGCTGACTTCTTCCGCCGAACTGGTCGTTCATCGAGGTTCTCGAAACACTGCCGTTCACAGGCAGAACACCGATAAATGACGACGCAATATTGCAGACGGAAAAAGCAAGAAGCTCGCTGTCATCGTCAATTTTATAATCATTCTTCTCCGCAAAATTATGCTCTGCAAGAAGAGTTTCCGCCGCAATAACTATGGCAATGGTAAATCCCGAAATAATTCCCGTGTAGGAGTTGTCAAGAGTAAACTTCGGAATCATGAAGCTTCCGAGTCCCCTTGAAACCGAGGGAAGCGTATTCACTCCGTATCTTCCGCAGAAATCAGTAAAATACTGTGCGATTGCGCCGATAATCATAACCGCAGCTGAAACGGGAATTTTGGGTGCAAGCTTTCTGAAAATCTGTATAATTGATATACATACAACGGCTATCAGAAGCGATACAGAATTGAAGCTGCTTTTGAATTCCGAAAGAATATGAGGAATCAGCTCTCTTAGTTCACCCGTTCCCGACTGTCCGCCGAAAAGCTTCGGTGTCTGCATAAGAATAATCGTTGTGCAGATACCGCTGATGAAACCGCCCATAACCGGCGAGGAAACAAATCTCGTGAGCTTCCCAAATTTCATAAGATAAAACACAAGCAGCCATATTCCGGTGAAAAACGCAATTATCGGAACCTGTATCATAGCCTCGTCCGAACCGCTCGATATCCCCAATCCTGCGAGCGTTCCTCCGACCAGAGCGGCAGGTGCGGCGTCTATTCCGAATATGTACTGAGGCGACGATGAAAACAGTGCAAAAAGAAGCACCGGTATCACCGAGCCGTAAAGTCCGTACTGCGGCGGAAGTCCTGCGATCTGAGCGTAGCCCATTGAAATGGGTATCGAAACAAGAGCGATTATGATTCCGCTGATTATATCATTTTTTATTGTGTCTTTTTTTAACGTTTTCAGTCCTTTTAGCATAAGACATTATCAGTCCTTTATTTCCTATTTATTCCTCTTTATTCCCCACATAACATATCAGAAAATTCCACCTACCAAAGCCGATAGGTGGAATTTTATTTTTTACTCGCTTTCTTCCAAAGCCTGCTTCTGTCTTTTGATAACCTTAAGACGTGAGAACTCTTCTCTGTCCTTCTCGTCGAGAGCGTCCGTAATGTATTTTACGGTTCCCTCGAAGCGTGGAATCATAATATTTTTCAAAGCATTTGCACGTCTCTGAGTAGTACTGATTGCATTGGCAAGTCTGTAAACGCTGTTCTCAATCTCGGCAAGATGCGCAGTCAGATATTTTACTTCCATAAACTTCTGCTGTGCGTCATCGAGAATCGAGTTTGTCGTATAAAGACCGTACTGCAAATCAAGGCCTTCTTTCTCCTGAATAGCTACAATCGGAATCTCAACACCCATGACACTTCGGTAGGACAAGGTGAGGGAATCCTCTTCCGGAACGGAGCGAGAAATTTCGTCGCAGAAACCCATCGTTACGTTAGCCGTTTCCAACGCAAGATAAGCTTCTTCATAAGCTTTGTCAATTTTTCCCTGGATAGCCTTTGAATGATCGATAAGAGACATCATCTCACGAATGAGAATGTTTCTCTTTTTATCAAGCAGCTCATAACCCAGTTTTGACAGCTCAAGCGACTTTTTTGAATTCATCAGATTACCTTTGGTAGGTACTGCCTGTGCAGCCAATCATCTCACCTCACATATTCACGAAAAAGAAAATCAATCCTCTTTAGCTTTATAATACTTGTCAAGGATCTTATCGTCAACTCTGTCAAGCTCACCTCTCGGGAGATATCCGAGAAGCTCCCAGCCGAGGTCAAGACTCTGTTCGATCGAACGGTTCTCCGTGAACTTCTGATTTACGAACTGTTCCTCGAACTTCTCGCCGAATGCAATGTATTTCTTGTCGATGGGTGAAAGCTCCTCAGCACCGATAACCGAGGCGAGCGATCTTGCGTCAATAACCTTTGCGTAAGACGAGAACAGCTGATTTGCGAGAGCCTGATGATCGGCTCTCGTATAACCCTCACCGATACCGTCCTTCATAAGACGTGAAAGTGACGGAAGAATATCAACAGGCGGATAAACCCCCTGACCCTGGAGCGAACGGTCGAGAACTATCTGACCCTCGGTTATGTATCCGGTAAGATCGGGCACAGGGTGAGTAATATCATCGTTAGGCATGGTTAAAATCGGGATCTGAGTTACGGAACCCTTACTGCCCTTTACCATACCTGCACGCTCGTAGAGAGACGCAAGGTCGGAATACAAGTAACCCGGATATCCCTTTCTGCCCGGTATCTCACCCTTTGACGATGAGAATTCACGGAGAGCCTCGGCATATGACGTCATGTCCGTCATGATAACAAGCACGTGCATATCAAGCTCAAATGCAAGGTACTCCGCAACAGTCAGCGCACATCGCGGTGTAAGAGTTCTCTCGATGATCGGGTCGTTTGCAAGGTTCAGAAGCATAACAACCTTGTTCATAACGCCGAACTCCTCAAAGCTTCTTTTGAAGTAGTCCGCAACGTCATTCTTTACACCCATTGCCGCAAACACAACGCAGAAGCCTTTTCCGTCGTCATCGGCGATCTTCGCCTGACGAACGATCTGAACCGCAAGCTCGTTGTGCTTCATACCTGAGCCTGAGAATATCGGGAGCTTCTGACCTCTGATAAGAGTGATCAGAGTATCGATAGTGGAAATACCTGTGTTGATATAGTTTTTAGGATAAACACGGGACACCGGATTAAGCGGAGTACCGTTGATGTTCGCTCTTTTCTCAGGGTAAATGTCTCCGAGTCCGTCGATCGGCTTTCCCGAACCGTTGAGAACTCTTCCGATAATTTCTTTCGAAAGCGGCATCTCCATCGGTCTTCCGGTGAGACGTGTCTTTGTATTTTTCAAAGAAATATTTCTTGTACTTTCAAAAACCTGTACAACTATTCTTTCGCCGTCCATCTGAACGATTCTTCCCTGTCTCACAGTTCCGTCGTCCAGACGGATGTCAACGATTTCTTCGTTAAATGCGCCTTTAACTCCGTCAAGGACGATGAGAGAACCGTTTATTTCTTTTACGCCAACATAATCTAAAACCATTCTGTTTCATTCCTTTCAATTAGAGTCAAAGGATCAGTTGAACTCGGCGGTCAACGTTGAATTGAGAGCCTCGTCAATCTCTTTTTCATAGTTTTTGAACAGCTCAGGCTTGTCGTTCGGAATATCATACTTCATCTTTGTGAGCTTGTCGAAAAGACCGAGAGAAATAATTCTCGAAATCGGAATACTTCTGCTTATCAGATCCTCCGAAACCTCGTGAAGGTGAAGAATGGTTTTCATCATAAGCTTCTGCTTTTCAAGCGGAACATAAGTATCGTCCTTGTGGAAGGCGTTCTGCTGGAGGAAGCCTACACGTATAACACGAGCCGTTTCTATAATAAGCTTCTGATCATCGGGAAGAACATCCGCACCGATGAGCTTTACTATCTCCATGAGCTTATTCTCTTCCTGGAGAATTGCGTTGATCTTGTTTCTGTACTCAATGAAGTCACGTCCCTGATTCTGCTCGAACCATGGGTCAAGATCGGTAAAATATTCGCTGTAGCTGGTCATCCAGTTAATAGCCGGATAGTGACGTGCATAAGCGAGAGCCTTGTCGAGAGCCCAGAAGCAGCGTGTAAATCTCTTAGTGTTCTGAGTTACCGGCTCGGAGAAATCTGCGCCCTGCGGAGAAACGGCACCGATAACGGTAACCGAACCCTCGCTTCCGTTGAGATTTTCTACTCGTGCAGCACGCTCATAGAACTCGGAAAGTCTCGACGGCAGATAAGCCGGGAAACCTTCCTCGGCAGGCATTTCCTCAAGTCGTCCGGAGATCTCTCTCAGAGCCTCCGCCCAACGTGAAGTCGAGTCAGCCATGATAGCGCAGTGATAACCCATGTCTCTGTAATACTCCGCAAGCGTGATACCCGTATAAATAGAAGCCTCACGCGCGGCAACAGGCATGTTGGAAGTATTTGCAATAAGAACCGTTCTGTCGGTCATAGGTCTTCCGGACTTCGGGTCGATAAGCTCGCCGAACTCCTGGAGTACCTGGCTCATCTCGTTTCCGCGCTCTCCGCAGCCTACGTATACGATAATATCGGCGTCGCACCATTTTGCGAGCTGGTGCTGGGTCATAGTCTTTCCTGCGCCGAATCCGCCCGGAACTGCGGCCGTACCGCCTTTCGAAATAGGAAGAAGCGTATCGATAACACGCTGACCTGTGATAAGCGGAATATCGGCAGGCAGCTTTTTGTTGACAGGACGCGGAGTTCTGATAGGCCACTGCTGACAGAGCGTAAGATTTACGTTCTTTCCGTTTTCGTCCTTAATAACGACAACCGTGTCGTTGATCGTATACTTTCCGTCCTTTGCGACCTTCACGACCTCACCGCCGAGATTCGGTGAAACCATGACTCTGTGTTCGATGATCGCAGTTTCGGGAATTGTCGCATAGATATCGCCGCCCTTAAGCTTGTCGCCGACCTTGACGGTGATATGAACGTCCCATTTCTTCTCGGTGTCGAGCGACGAAACCGCCGCGCCTCTCGAAATGAAAGCGCCGCCCGTCAGCTTCTCGATCTCCTTCAGAGGTCTTTCGATACCGTCGAATATATTGTCCATAATGCCGGGACCTAAAAGCACGTTCATCGGAGCGCCTGTTCCGACTACGATATCT
This sequence comes from uncultured Clostridia bacterium, assembly GCA_946186535.1. Taxonomy (GTDB): domain Bacteria; phylum Bacillota; class Clostridia; order Oscillospirales; family Acutalibacteraceae; genus RUG592. The sequence goes on along the minus strand of CAMHNT010000133.1, from coordinate 196 downwards.
CCCGGCTTAAGTCCTGTGGTTTCCTCATAAACCTGAATCGTGGTGGCCTTGTCGGTGATTTTGATGACTTCGCCGACAAGTCTCTGGTCACCCACATAAACCATTTCCATCATTGAAAATGTTCTGCTGTTTTTTACAGTAACGACAGGACCGTTTATACCAAAAATTACATCATTGTTTTCCAATCGTTTCATCT
>CAMHNT010000132.1 GCA_946186535.1 uncultured Clostridia bacterium | reverse complement strand
TGCTGCAAATGCCCTTGGGGTGCCGTCAGGCGGTCTTTGTGCGGTGTTGCCTTAATCCAGTCTGTTGATTACCAGTCCCGTAATAAGCTTCGGATAAAAATATGTTGATTTCTGAGGCATCTTCTCGCCTGCGGAAGAAACGTCGCATATCTCGCTGATTTTCGTGGGATTCAGTATGAACGCACAGTTTGCGTTTCCTTCGTCCACTGCTCTCACTGCATCGTCAAACTGCTTGACATATGAGAGATTGATCTGATTCGCCATATTTTCCGCGTCTATTCCCATGAGCTTCTCGAGAATCAGAGTGTGAAGAACCGTAACGTCAAGCCCCTGTGAAGCCTTGCTCAGCCCCGGAAGCAGCCGAGCCATCGTATCGGGCGATCTGAGGACAAGCAGCGTCCACTTTCCTCCGCCGCAGTACATTCCGAACGCCTTTTCATTATTATTGTAATGAGTTCTGAGTACGCTCTCCATGTTGCCTACGCTTTCATATTCCGTAATATCGAAATATTCCATGCATGCGTCAATCACTTTTTCGCCGTCGAAGTCCGGAAGATCGTGAACGATTCTGTGGGTTGGAAAAACGACGAGTCCGGGGTGCTCCATGTTGACGAGCATCATCATCTGATAGTCGACACCGTCGCCCTCTTTGCTCAGTCCGTTTTCACGGCAGTAGTTACGATAGTTCAGAGCGGTTTCGTATCTGTGGTGGCCGTCGGCGATAAAAAGCTTTCTCTCTTCGAAATCGCCGCAGATGGATTTTATCTCCTCTTCGTCGGTCACAATCCACATTCTGTGAACGACTCCCTCACCATCGGAGAATTCAATGTCGGGAGTACGCTCGGACAGCCTGTCGAGTTTTGAAATCGTTTTTCCTTCCTCGTCGGAATAAAGAGCGTAGATCTGGCTGAAATTGCAGAAGGTTGCTTTCATCAGATTCAGTCTGTCCTCCTTCGCCTTTGAAAGAGTGAACTCGTGAGGAAGGATTATTCCCTTTTCGAACTCCTCTATTTTTACCCTCACAATACAGCCTTTTACCTTGTATTTCTTTTCGTAAGCGGTAAATTCCTCTTCATAAATATATACCGCTTCCCTGTCCTCTTCTTTGAGAATTCCTTTTTCAAGCCATTCATCAAAAATTCTTCCTGCACTGCCGTAAGGGTCGTCACCCTTCGGAAGCTCAAGACGAATAATATTGAATTCGTTTTCCTTTATATATTCAAGCCTCTGTTCCTCGCTTATGATGTCATAAGGCGGGCAGACGACTTCGGAAATATCACCTGATTTTTGGGTATCGAATCTCAGTCCCCTGAACGCTTTTACTTCAGCCATTAAAACTCCCCTTTCTGTTTTTGAAATTTTAAAAACTAACATTATTACAAAAAATAACATCAGAATGTCAAAGATGTAATATTTTTTAGTAATAATTACACAACGCCCTACTTTCAAATTATTGATATTATACCATAATATTTTTCAAATTTCAATTTTATTATTGACAAAATCCAAAAGAAATTGTTAGCTATATTATGCAAAAATTATGAACTGTTTTTTACGAAATATAAAAATCGACATTAAGTATATATGTATTTTAAATAAATATTTAACGAATTTTATGTGTAACAATACAATAAAACGCCTTGAAGCAAAAGAAGCTTTTTCAAGGCGTTTTTCTTAATTTATTAAATTTTTGTTATTGTTTTCCGTCCCAATATTTTATGAATAACCTTTCGGTTTCGGAAATACTGTTTTCATCTTCAGGAACAACGTTATCCTTTCCTTTTCCCATACGGTAACAGACTGCGCCCACCAACACAAAAGCGAGCGTTCCGCTTACGCCGAAGATCACATATTTGAACCCGTCATTACTTTCGGAAACAGACTCCCTGAAATAATCGCCGTTGCGTGAAACAACCGTTCCGCCGTATCCCATTCCGCTGAACTTTTCCTCGATTCCTTCGGAACCTTCGGCTCCGTCGGAAGCCTGATGCGAAAAATTCTCCTGGGAGTCGGTTGAAGAATACTCGGAATCCTTTGAATCCGACGTTGACTTCTTCGACGTAACGGATCCGGCAGACTTCGACGAACCCGACTTTGACGAATCACTCGCTTTTATAATATCTATCGAAACCGAATCGGTCATTCCGATTTTTTTGTCGTTAAAACCGCTGTCAACTGCTTCCACGAATTCAAACGAAATTTTCTGACGACTCGAGCTGTTTCCCGTTTTTGCGGTAAAACTCAGGGTTATTAAATCGCCCTTTTCTATCACGCCGTTCTTAAGAAAAATTACTCCGAGCTTTCCGTTTTCGTCATAAGTACTCAGTTCGCCCGACTGAACAGCAGACGCACTTTTAAATGAAAGATAATTTCTGTCATAAGATACGCTGAACTGTATGGCATCAATATCCGCACTGCCGTTCATCGAAACGGTAACATCAAAAGAGCGGCCTATATTTACGCTTCCCGGACACACCGCCGAAAGCTCCGCCTGCGCAGCAAACACATGGAGAATACTAAATCCCTCAAATATAATAAGCATAAGAACGGAAATCATGATTTTCAGATTTATTTTACTCAATATTTAAAACACCACCGCATTCTTTCGGAATTTATACTTTGCTCCTATTCTGACCGCATACGAATCCGTACCGTGACCGATGAAGCGTGTTTTCGCAATCGGAATATTTCCGGCATACTCCTTCACGAGGTCCGCCATACAGCACGACCCTTCACTCTCTTCGAGCTTCGTGAAGGTTCCGAGAAGGATTCCGCCAACTTTTTCAAAAGCTCCGAGCATTTTCAGCTGGCTTAAATAAGTCACCATCTGAAGCACGGAACCGCCCAGTGACTCCAGAAGCAGAATCTTTCCGTTTAAATCGGGAAAACAATCCGTTCCGGCAAGCTTCAGAAAACATCTGATGTTCCCTCCGACGACAACCCCCTCCATACTCTCTCCCTGAACAAATTCGTACGGAAAATCAAAAAGAGCGTTTCCGCCATTAACGAATGAATCAAAAAATTTCCGCTTCTGAAATTCGGGATTATATACAAGATTTCTCACCTGATACAAAACGGATGTCTTTCCCGCTTTTGTGTACAAAGCATTGACTATTGTTGTGAGGTCGCTGTAACCCCAGAAATCCTTTTTTGTTCTTTTAATGAAATCGAAGTCGAGATAGGGAATTATTTCATTGGCAATATCTCCGCCCGAAATATCGAATATCGCTTTTATCTCATCGTCAGCATAAAAATCCGTCAGCGCTTTTGCTCTCTCTTTTCCCGACCCCTGGAACATCGAATTCTCCGCATAAATATATTCACTCAAAACAGCTTCCAAAGATATTTCATTTAAAATTCCGGTCAGCTTTTCAACAGTCTCCCTTGAAGATGTTGATAACCCGTTTGAACAAGCCGTCAAGCCCACTTTACTTTTATTACTCATATATTCACCCACAAAAAATCCCGACACTCATCTGAAAGCGTCGGGATAGAATTTCAGAAATTAAACAGGTTCGCCGTTATAATAATGACCGTTTTCACCGTCGTTATAAACCGCACCATCATCATAGCTGTAGAAAGAATAGCCGCCGGTAAAATCATTCTCAAACCAGTATCCGTTTGAGCTTCCGTTGGTTTCATCTTCCCCGTTTTCCTCATAGTTTTTGCCCTGCTCCGGACGTTCTTCTTCATCGCCGTAATATTCGGAATCAGTATCTTCTTCACTGTCCGAATTATCGGAGTCGGTTTTATCCGTATCGGCTTCGAGGGCTGTGCCGTCATCGTGTTTGTAAACGATTGTCGCATCGGGAAGAACATTGACGAGAGCTTCATATTCCTGCTTAGATATGCCCGTATTCGCAACGTCGAGATATGTCAGTCCCGTACAGTAAGCAAGATTCGAAAAGTCCGTGATCTGATCTCCCGTAAGAATAAGCGTTTCAAGGAAAGTCATTCTCTTGAGGAAATAAACCTCAGTGACATTCGTCTCGGAAATATCGAGAGAAACCATATTCGTGATATTTCTGAGAGGTCTCACCGTATCGATCTCGGTACCCGAAAGATTAACGTTGCTGAGGTACTGCATGTTCTCAAGAACGGAAATATCTCTGAGCTTCGGCATTCTGAGTTCAAGCGTTCTCAGATCGGTGAGGTTTTCCAGATCCGAAATATCGGAAGCCGCCTCGCTGTAGATATAAAGCTCCTTCAGCTTCTTCGTGTTTTCAAGCGGCGAAAGATCCGAACAGCTCCTTGCGTCTATTCTCAGTATCTGAAGCTTCGTCATATACTTCAGTGCTCCGAGTCCCTTTACATCTCCGCCTGTCACCATGAGAGAAGTAAGATTTTTAAGCGACGCAAGCTTTATGATATCGGAAATATTGTTGTTTGATATATCCAAGGTCTGTAACTGAATGAGGTCGCTAATGTAGCTCAGGTTTTCAAATCCGCAGTCGGAAATGGTAAGATTGCTGAGCTGAGTCAGGGAATTGAGTCCTGAATAATCATTGATCTCACATCCGTTGAGAGTCAGGGTCTGAAGATAGGGACATTCCGTGAGCTGTTCAAACGAATCGATCGTCGTGTTGGAAAGCTCGATTGTTGTAACTGCCTTGTTGAAGAAAACGTTACCGAAAATAAACTCTTCCTGTGCAAGCGGACTCATAGCTGCCGGAACATCGTTTGTGTCAACAGCCGTGCTCACAACGGAAACCGAAGAAGTATCCGCCGACGCATTCGGCTCCTCTTCCTCCGAGCGATTGCATGCCGTCAGCATAGGAAACGCCATTACCGCACTGAGCATGCCGGCAACAATTTTTAGCGACTTGTTCATATATACACCTCAAAAAACTTATCGATCAATACCAATAGTCATCATCGTAATAATCGTCGTAATCGTAATCATAATCATAGTCATAATCGTTTTCATCGTCATACTGATTGTCATCGATTATATCGTTGTAGTCGTACTCTTCCTCGCTGCTTGCGGAACTCTCTTCGAGACCCAAGCCGGAATTCTCGTTTTCGGACTCGGTGTCCTCTTGGGTATCTGTATCGGTTTCTTCGTCTTCAATTCCGCGGTTAAGCTCTTCATCCGTCACGACATAACTGCTCTTAACGTTGCAGTCCTTGAGCCAGATCATGATTTTTATGATATCGCTGCGTGAAAGATTGGAATCGGTGAGGTCAAGTTCCTTCAGATTCGTCATATCAATGAATATCTCTTTATCGTCGGGATTGATAGCCTTGAGATCGAGGATCTCAAGCTCGGTGAGACTCGAGAGGAACGAAAGATCAGACAGCATATTGCATGCGACATTCAGCTCCTTGAGGCTCGTCAGCGAAGAAAGCACGGTTCCGTCCGAGATAGCGTTGCTTCCCAGATTCAGAACTGTAAGACTGTTCAGACTCGCAAGCGGAGAAATATCGCTGATGAGATTTGATTCAAGGTTAATGCTCTCGATATCTCTGCACTTTTCGAGTGCGCTGATGTTATCGATGAGATTGTTTGTAAAATTGACTGTTTTCAGGTTCGTAAGATTTTCACAGCCGTTGAGAGATCTCAGATTTGCGTTGATAATCGAAAGATTTTCAATCGTTGTAATCTCCGAAATCGACTTGAGATCCTGAAGGTCGCTCGTACCTATAACAACCGTTTTAAGCTTCGTCAGACCGCTCAGGAATTCAAGATCCGTAAGATTCGAGGAAAGAACACCGAAATATTCAAGATTCGTACATGTTGATATAAACTTAAGATCTTCATCCGTAAACGTAACGTCTCCAAGCTGAAGCTCGGTAACGTTCCTGTCAAACGTAACGCTTCCTATTTTATATGTTGAGCCGCTCTCGGACGGTGCGTCGGCTGTTTCCGAAGACGTAACCGAAGTTACCGGCTCGTCCGGAGAGTTTACTTTATTGTCATCATTTTTATCTTTACAGCCCACAAACGAAAGCAGCATAGCGGCAGCAACTGCGGCGCACACCACTCTTGTAATATATTTCATTGCGCAATTCATCCTTTCGATGATTTTCATACATAATTCATCATTATAATTTAGTTAATTATAATATATTCAGCGAATTAAATCAAGAGAAACAACAAACCTTTAACCTTTTTCGATAAAATATAATTTATCAGCGTCTGTTCCTTGTTTTAATATAGT
>CAMHNT010000131.1 GCA_946186535.1 uncultured Clostridia bacterium | reverse complement strand
TTTGACGGAACTCAGGTAATAACTTCTTTGGCAAACAGCAATTTTGATATTGTTATACTTAACCGAAATATTCCAAGGGTATCATCGGAACAAATCATTAAAACACTCAATGAGGATAATATTCCGGTGATAGTTTTGTCGGATAAAAAAGTTAGCTCAGCGATGCTGATTGACAATATTCTCGGAAACTCATATTTAAGCTTTCCGTTTCTTCCGTATGAATTGAAAAATCTTATAGGTGATGTTTTTTCAAAATCCAACTCGGAAGAAAGGATTGTGTTTTCCGATGTCGAAGTTGATGTTGGAAAATTCAGCTTGTCGAACGGAACACGGCTTACGAATGAGGAAATTGATATTTTAAAAGCTTTGGTTTCAGGAAAGCAGTTTGAAGTCAGACGAGCAAATTCATACATCAATTCTTTGAACAACAAATTCGAAAAATTGAATAAAAGACTGCGAGTAAAATATATAATTAACGAAGGTTATAGGCTGGTGACGGAAAATGAATAAAGTCAGAAAAAAATTTGTAATGTATGCTATGATTTCTGTTTTTGCATTGCTTACCGTAATGCTTTCAATAATCAACGGTATTAACTTTACAATGGCAAGCAACGATGCTGATATGATAACCGAGATTCTGTCGGAACAGCACGGTTCTTTCAGTACAGGAAATTCAGGAAGCTCAAAAAGCAGAAAGCCAAGCAGTACAGGTTCTCCCGATACACCGAGCTCTTCCGGTACCTCCGGTTCAGCTCCTTGGGGATACTCCGGCTCTTCGGGCCGTTCGGGTGATTCGGGACGCATGGGACCGATGGGACCAAACTCTCCTGAGGTAGGCTCATCGGTAAGATATTTCACCTATGCTTTTGACGATAAAGGACGTGTTGAAAAAATAGCTTTCCAGATTTCTGCGGTTGAAGAAGATGAAGCTGTGAATTGGGCGCAAAGCCTCATCAATGAAAATATCGGATGGACAAGAGGAACTTACCGATATCGTGTATACACCGAGGGAGACAGAACTTTTGTTACGGTTATAGATCAGGGTCGTGAGCTTTTGCCGTCGTACCGTATACTTATAATTTCCGTCTGCGGAGAAATAGTGGGACTTGTTTTAAGCTTCATAGTTCTCAGGCTTGCCGGAAAAAGACTTTTCAAACCTTTGGAAGAGGCTGACAGAAAGCAGAAGAAATTCATTTCAAACATTGAAAACGAATTCAAAATACCACTCACAATTATTAACGCAAATACGGAAATAATCGAAAAGGAAAACGGTTCTTCCGATTATACGAAATCTATTAACAGACAAGTCAAGAAGATGACAGGACTTGTTAAGGAAATAGGTTCTCTGACAATTTTTGATGAGAGTAATATGAATGTTACAAAAGTAAACCTTTCGAATACCCTTAACGCAGTGCTTGATTACAACAAACCGAAATTCGCCGAAAAAGATATCAAGCTTGATTTTGATGTTGAAAGCGATATCATAATTGACGGAGAAGAAGAATCCGTTAAAAAGATGTTTTCTGAGCTGGTTGACAACTCTCTCAGATATTCTCTTACAAAATCTTCCTTTACTATGAAAAAGGAAGAGGGCAGAATTTTTATTTATCAGAAGAATGATACCAATCTTCCGAACGGAAGCATAGATCAGATTTTTGATAGATTTACAATTCTAAGTAACGCTGAGAAAACGGACGCAATTGGTCTTGGCTTGTCATATGTCAAGGATATTGTTAAAGCTCACAACGGACGAATAAGTGCAAAAGTAAATGACAATACGTTTGTACTTCAGATAGCACTTTGATGAATAAGCTTTGGAGGGGGTGATTATTTGTCGGCAGTTTCAAAACCTATAGTAGTTATGAAAAGATACGAGCTTAAATATATTTTAAGCCCGGAGCAGACGGAGTATTTCAAGGAGAGGATAAAGGGACATATGGAGGTTGACCAGTTCGGACTATGCTCAATTGCTTCTCTTTATTATGATACTCCGAATTACAGATTGATCAGGACTTCTATCGAGAAGCCTCCTTTCAAGGAAAAAATAAGACTTCGTTCCTACGGTCTTGCGACGGAATCTTCACCTGTTTTTCTTGAGCTGAAAAGAAAGGCATACGGAATTGTTTACAAAAGACGTGTTCAGTCTACGATCCCTCTGGTTCAGAAGTTTTTTGACGGAGAGGGAGATATATGTGCCGGAGGTCAGATCAACCGTGAAATAACTACGTTCAGAGATTATTATCAGAATCTTGTTCCGGCATGCCTTATAATATACGACAGGATAGCCTATTTTCAGCCGGACGGCGATCTCAGGCTGACTATTGACCATAATCCGAGATATCGTTCGGATAAACTGGATCTGACTTATTCAATGGACGGAATTTCACTTTTGCCAGAGGGATATACAATTCTGGAAGTTAAGGTTCAGCAGGCGATTCCCTTGTGGCTTACGGACATATTGTCGGAAGGGAAAATCTACAAGAGCAGTTTTTCAAAGTACGGTGAGGCGTACAAACAGCAATTATTAAAAGTTAACCGAAAGGATTTTTAAAAATGTTTGATTCAATTTATACATCTACAGTTACAACAACGCAGTTTTTTTTAATGACTGTAGCAGCACTTATTTCAGGACTTATTTATGCTTGGCTGATGTCCTTTAAGGTTCGTTCAACCAAAAGATATTTCGTAGTAATATCAATATTGCCGTTCGTTGTATCGGCAGTTATAACCTTTGTTAACGGCAATATCGGTGCCGGAGTCGCAATAGGCGGAGCATTCGGTCTTATCAGATTCCGTTCTGCACAGGGAAGCTCGGATGAGCTTGCAACGATACTTATCGCAATGGGTTCAGGTATCGCATTCGGAATGGGATATATAGGCTACGGTGTTGTGATTCTTCTTGGTATGGCAGTTTTCTATTTTCTTGTTTCAATGCTTCCTATTTTCGAACATAAAAGCCTTTCTCAGGACAAGCTGTTGAGAATAACAATTCCGGAATCTCTTGAATACACCGACGCATTTGACGATACATTCAAGCATTATCTTAAGAGCGTTGAAAATGCAGGCGTAAAGACAACAGGCATGGGCTCAATGTTCAGACTTTCTTTCAAAATTCAAATGAAGAATCCGTCGGAGGAAAAGGCATTTATCGATGAGCTGAGAACTAAAAACGGAAATCTTGAAATATCGATACTTCCTTATACAGACCCTCAGAATCAGTTATAAAAAGGAGAACGGTTTATAATGTTAAAAAAAATTAAGGTCATATTTCTGGCTCTGGTAATTTCGGCGGCGTCTCTTTCCGGCTGCAATAACAATACTTCGGCTGAAAGCTCGGATAAAACATCATCAGCTGCTGTACAGTCTGCTGATCAGATCAATGACTCAAGCGTTTCGGAGATCCCGGAAAGTACGGTAAGCTCTGATGAAAGTTCGTATGAAATGTTTGCCGACGGAGATTACAGAGATGTCGAATCTGAAGAACCTAACGCAACTATTACACTCTCGGGTGATACGGGAACTATATCTGATACTGCCAGAGGATCTTCCGGAAGCGAAGTAATCATTAATTCCAAAGGAATATATGAAATCAGCGGCTCTTCCGAAGATGTTTCGATAATCATTAACGATGATAACAAATCCGGAAATGTATATCTTATTCTCAATAATGTAGATATGAAAAACTCGGAAGAGCCTTGCATATATGTTCAGAATTCCGAAAAGGTAATAATTCAATGCGTAGGGGAGAACACACTTACTTATAGCTGCGAATCATCTTCCGACGGTCTTGACGGTGCAATATATTCAAAAGACGATGTTACGATAAACGGCAGCGGATCATTGAATATTGATTCAAAGCTTCATGGTATTGTCTGCAAAGATGACCTTAAGATTACGGACTCTGTACTTTCGGTTACAGCAGATTCAATCGGTCTTAAAGCAGGCGACTCCGTCAGAATAGGCGGCGGTGAGACTTCAATAAACTCACAACATGACGGAATACAGGTTGAGAACAGTTCCGGTGACAGCTGTTTCTACATTGAAAGCGGTACACTCAATATAGACGCATATTACGACGGAATTGACGTCGGAGGTTCGGGAGAAGAATTCAGCGGTTTCGTTAAATTATCCGGCGGTTCCGTAGACATTACTTCGGGTAATGGTTCCGCCAATTCAAAGAACAGCGACACTTCCCAAAAGGGCATAAAGTGTGACGGCGATATTATTGTCGAAGATGTTGAACTTACGGTTGACAGCGCTGATGATTCATTTAACAGCGACGGTTCCGTGACCGTTTCGGGCGGTACTCTGAATCTTTCCGCAAGTGATGACGGAATTACTGCGGCTTCAACATTGAGTATTACAGAAGGCGATATCAATATATCGAAATCCTACGAAGGACTTGAAGCGGCTGATATCGTAATCGATGGGGGAACGATAAGTGTCGTTTCGAGCGATGACGGAATTAACACCGGCGGGGGTTCCGATTCTTCCTCCGAAGAAGTCGGTCCATGGGGAGAATCAAACAACGGAACTCTGACGATAAATGGGGGTACAGTGACTGTTGACTCTTCAGGTGACGGTCTGGATTCAAACGGTTCAATCTATATAACAGGCGGTACGGTTATTGTTGAAGGCCCGACCGACAACGGAAACGGTGCTTTGGACAAGGGCGACGGTTCCGACTGCGTTGCAAGTATCACAGGCGGTACGGTAATTGCAATAGGTTCGGCAGGTATGGCGATTAATTTTGACAGCGGAACTCAGTGTTCGGCACTGGTTTCTCTTTCCGGCGACAGCGGTACCGAGATAACGGTAGATGACGGTTCGGATCTTGGCCTTAGCGGTTTCAGCTTTACGGCAAACAAAAAATTTGAATGTATAGTTTATTCTTCTCCGAATATGACAGAAGGAAACACTTACACGATTACTGCGGGTTCAGAAAGCACAACTGCAGATTTTACATCAGGTCTTTATTATTCTGAGATCAGCGGCATGGGCAAAGGCAATGACGGCGATCACGGAATGAGATGATATTTATTTATTTATATTATGGAGGTTTTAACATGAAAAAGCGGTATTCTTTTTTTAGCATACTTCTTTCATTCCTTATGGTTTTTTCCATGATTCCGTATTGTGAACAGTCTGCTTCGGCTTTATCGTCAGCGGATTATGTTCTCAACGGAAACTCGGGAGCAACCATAAAACTTGACGGCACCGAAATTTCAACGGCTGTCGTCAGCAATGAATCTATTGCAAGCGTTGAAACAGACGGAAATACAGTTACTGTTTCCGGAAAAGACGATGCGGTAGGAATCGTAACCGTAACAATTAACGGTACCGAAAGCTTTGAGGTTCCGATCGGTTACACAACATTTATTTTTGACGATGATTCTCTCACCGTATATGAGGGAAGCAGCACCAAGTACGAGGTGTTCGGTCTGACAACTGCCGATGATAAAGAGCATGCGGTAAAAGGAACTGAAAACAGTGACGGCAGCGTTACTTATTCAAATGACAGTGATATCAAGCTCAACGTCAATATCAAGGAAAAGGGCGGAAGCTATGTATTCAGCGGTACGGGCAGCGATATGAGTCTTTCCGTAAACAAGGCTGCGGAATCCAACGCAAACATTATTCTTGCAGGACTTGATCTTACAAGCTCTTTCACAGCCCCTATCACAATAAAAAAAGAATCGACCGCAAATGCCGTGATAACAGCGCTTAACGGTACAGTTAACACATTGACCGACAGCGAATTCAATAATGCCGATACTTACGGTGATACGGAAGACGGCGGTGACGGTACAAATGCAGAGTATGCCGAGTCTGCTGTTATCAAAGGAAAGTCATACTCAAATGTTATACTTAACGGTAAAGGAACTCTTAACCTTAACTGTAATTCAAAGAATGCACTCAAGGTAGGCGAGTACGGTTCTCTAACCGTTAACAATATTAATTTGAATGTCGTTTCAGCCAAGAACGGAATTTCTTCCGATAACACAATGACAATCAATTCCGGTACAATTAATGTAACAGCCAACGGCGGTGATGCAATTCGTTCAGATCCGGATGCTGTTAACGCTGAGCAGGGAACTGCAGGAACTATCGTTATAAATGGAGGCGATATCACTGTAAAAGCTTCCTCCGACGGTATCCAGTCCGCTCAGGATATTACAATAATAGGCGGCA
>CAMHNT010000130.1 GCA_946186535.1 uncultured Clostridia bacterium | reverse complement strand
TGTTATCGATGTACTGAAGTACGAGGATAACAACAGTGACTGCATACGCAATGAACGTGTACAGATTCAAATAATCTGACAATGTAACACCTGTATACATGACACATTCCCCCTGTTCTTTCTTAGATTAACAGGGGCAGACAAAGAAATATTCGTTGTCCCTGTTTTATTTAAGTAAAAAAATAAAAGGGGACAAACCGCCTACCGTATTGGTAATCGACCTTGTACGATAATATTGTAACAGATTGTTACCGAATGTGCAAGATATTTCAACATTTTTTCCGGAGAAATATTTATATAAATCAGTTGACATTTTAGAGGATAGGGCATATAATAAAAGTATAGTGAGGATTATCGGTAGACGGTTAGTCCCCAAATTATGATTAGATAAGTAACCGTATCTTTTGGAGTGAGGCGGTTACTTTTATTTATGTATGAAATGTAAAAAATAATTTTGGAAAAGAAAAAGGAAATTCGGAGGAAAAGGACAGTGGCTGAAAAAATCAGACTTCAGAAGCTTCTTGCACAGTGCGGCGTTGCATCAAGACGCAAGGCGGAGGAGCTCATAGAAAAAGGAAGCGTTAAGGTCAACGGCGAGGTCGCTCATCTCGGTGACAAGGTTGACCCTCAAAAGGATAAAGTTACGGTTAAGGGAAAGAAAATCAGTACGGCTGCAAAAAATAAGCATTACTATATTATGCTTCATAAGCCGAGAGGTTACGTTACCACGATGAGTGACGAAAAGGGCAGAAAATGCGTTGCGGATCTTGTCAAGGACGTTCCTGCGAGGGTTTATCCCGTGGGCAGACTCGACAGGGAGTCGGAGGGGCTGCTGCTGATGACGAATGACGGAGAGTTTGCGAACAAGGTTACTCATCCGGCGAAGCATGTATATAAAGTTTATAGGGTCACTGTGAGACCTTCGATCAACGAGGAACAGGTTACGACAATGTGTTCGGGAATGATGATTGACGGAAAGAAAACTGCGCCGTGCGAGGTTCATGTTGTGAGCCGGCAGGAGGGCAGAGTAGTTCTTGAAGTGATTCTCAGAGAGGGAAGAAACCGTCAGATAAGAAAAATGTGCGAGCAGCTCGGTCTTGAGGTTGCGAGACTTAAAAGAACGGCTATAGGTCAGGTCAAGCTCGGCATGCTTCCTCAGGGAAAGTGGAGAGATCTTACGGCAGACGAGGTCAAGCGTCTGACTGCACAGCCGAATACAACTGTTGAAACCTATAATTACAAATAATAGAAATGACAGAAATAAAAAGGAATCCATTGAAGTTTTCGGCTCTTCGATGGATTCCTTTTTGGGTATTTCCGAATAATGTTATTATATAAGTATAAAATAACGGAGAAATCAAACTATATAATTGCAGAAAGTCTTTTTATATTTTTGATGATAAAATGAAACGATATATTATATTTATTTCATTGTTATTATTAAAAACATGATTTATTTGCTGATATTATACTACGTTCTAATGTAGAGTGTCAAGAGCAAAATTTATTGATATCCTCAAATAAGAGGTGTTCGATTATGAAAAAAAGACCGAGTTCGAATTATTCGGGAATTATATTTAAGCTTGATCAGGTTATGAAGGAAAAAGGCTACTCAAAAAACAAGCTTTGTGTTCGGTGCGGACTGAGATTTGAAACAGTTCAGGGATATTGCAGCGGAGATATCAGCCGTGTGGATCTCTATGTTCTGGCGGCTATGTGCAGGGAGCTTGAATGCAATGTTCAGGATATTCTGGAGTACAGACCGGAAGATGTGAAGAAAGAAGTCTGAGATATTATGATATGATTTTTTTATATAAAATAAATTAAACTGGCAGAAAAAATAACATTCTGTCAGAAGTAGCCTTTGAATCGAAGTGAGTAAAATGAGCGCAAACGGCCAGAACATCTTACCGGGTAAATCACTGTCATCGGGTAGGCGTTCTGCGTCAGGGCTGAAGCCGGAAATTAAAGCAAAAATGAAAGATTTGTTTCCAATCCTGCAAAATAAGGAAATTTGTATATGCCATTATGCCAAAAATAAACGTCAAAATATGCGCATATTCTATTATTTCAGACTTGACAAAGTTGCAATAATGTTATAAAATTAAAAAAGATTTTAAAGATGAGCAAAGGCGTTCATTGTGACAGAGGGGGAAGTGCCTTCAAATCACGGTGAATGCCTATTTTTATATGATTTTGAACGATGTTTTGAACAGCATGATTGAACAGATTGATTGTTTTGGAGGAAGTGTTATGTCTTCTTATCAGGAAATAATGTCCTTCGTTGAAGAGGAGGACGTAAAGTTCATACGACTTGCGTTCGTCGATGTTGCAGGAACGCAAAAAAATATTTCAATAATGCCCGGTGAGCTAAAAAGAGCTTTCAAATACGGAATTTCCTTTGATGCGTCAAGCATAAAGGGCTTCGGAGACGTCGTACAGTCTGATCTGTTTCTTCGTCCCGATCCTTCAACGCTTGAAATTCTGCCGTGGCGTCCGTCTCAGGGCAGGGTCGTAAGAATGTTCTGCGACATTTTCAATCCGGACGGAACTCCATTCGGACTTGACAGCAGAAGAATTTTAAGGGAAGCCGTGTCACAGGCGAAGGAAAAGGGACTGACGTGCTACTTCGGAACGGAGTTTGAGTTCTATCTTTTCAAGCGCGACGAGGACGGCAACCCGACGAAGATTCCGTTTGACGCAGCCGGATATATGGATATCGCTCCCGAGGACAAGGGCGAGAACGTAAGACGTGAGATTTGTTTTTCTCTTTTGAATATGGATATCGTTCCCGAATCCTCTCACCATGAAGAGGGTCCCGGTCAGAACGAGATAGATTTTAAGTACAGCGACGCTCTTTCGTCTGCGGATAATGCCGTGACCTTTACTTCGGTTGTTCGTTCGATTGCGAATGTAAACGGTCTTTATGCCGAGTTTTCGCCGAAGCCGCTTCCGGGTGAAAGTGGAAACGGTCTGCACATAAATATGTCCGTAAGATCAATCGACGGCAAGGATTATTCGAATCCGTACATGGCAGGTATTATGGATCATATTCGCGAGATGACTGCATTTCTGAATCCGTGCGACGAGTCCTACAAGCGCCTTGGAGAGAAGAAGGCTCCTAAATATGTGACATGGTCGCATCAGAACAGATCGCAGCTTTTCAGGATCCCGGCGGCGGAGGACGAGTACAGGAGAATGGAACTTCGCTCTCCCGACCCGATGGCAAATCCGTACATTGCGTTTGCCCTTCTTATTTATGCAGGGCTTGACGGAATCGAAAGAAATCTTGAGCTTCCCGAGCCTGTCGACAAAAATCTTTTCACTGCCGACAGGGAGGAAACGAAGGACCTGGAGCTTCTTCCTCAGTCCTATGCGCAGGCTCTTGAAATCGCAAGAAAAAGCGAATTCATCCGAAGGGTTCTGCCGGACGGGTTATTAACCGAATATTAAACTATTTCCTACCAAAAGACTATTCTGCACAGATTGACTACTCTGCACAAAAGTATAAATCCCAAAGGGCGGTGAAAAATTTATGCCGATGCAGAATGCTTTACAGAGTGTTCTAATAGTTTCGTCAACGGTTAAGCCTGTCGAATATATAAAAGAGGTTCTTCCCAAAAATGATTTTTCACCTATATTGACTGCGTCGAGTGCAGGAGAAGCTAAGCGGATACTGCTTCGGACGACCTCCGATATCGTGATAATAAATGCACCGCTCAGCGATGATCCGGGAATGGATCTTGCGGTTGATATTATTACCTCGTGCGGTTCGGGTGTGCTGATACTTGTGAAGCCCGAGCTTTATGAAGAGGTTGCGTACAGAATGGAGCAGTACGGTGTTCTGACCCTGACGAAGGCTTTGAACAAGGTTACTCTCTATCAGACGGTAAAGCTTCTTTCGGCGACAAGCAATAAAATGCGAAGACTCGAAGAGAGTACGGCCAAGCTTGAAAAGAGGTTTAAAGAGATGAAAGCGGTCAACAGGGCGAAGGGCTTTCTTATTGAATTTGAGAATATGAGCGAGGAAGATGCTCATAAGTATATAGAAAAAACGGCAATGGACAGGTGTGTTAAAAAGCTTGATGTTGCCCAAGAGATCATTGAAAAGTATGATATTTAGATATTGTAATTTAGTTTAAAAATAAAAAAAAGTATGGTTTAAGACCTGTAAAAGTTTTTGCCAAGCTTTTTTCAAAAAGTACCCCAAGGGCACTTCCTTCGGGACGCCTGCGGAGTCCAGAGGCAGAGCCGGCGACGGCACGCAGTGCATAGTGCTGTGCAGTGGGATTTTAAGGGCAACGCCCTTAACGATATAGAAATGTGTTCAAAGAAATGGATAAGAAGAGGAAATGAATATGACGAAGTACATTTTTGTTACAGGCGGTGTTGTTTCGGGTCTTGGAAAGGGTATCACGGCGGCTTCACTCGGACGATTGCTTAAGGCGAGAGGGCTTAAGGTTGCGGCTCAGAAGCTCGACCCTTACATAAACGTTGACCCGGGAACGATGAGTCCGTATCAGCACGGAGAGGTTTATGTCACCGAGGACGGTGCGGAAACAGACCTTGATTTGGGTCACTACGAAAGATTTATCGATGAGGATCTGAACAAGTATTCAAATCTTACGACAGGTAAGGTCTACTGGAATGTTCTCAACAAGGAACGCCGGGGAGAGTATCTCGGCGAGACGGTTCAGGTTATTCCTCATATCACGAACGAAATCAAGAACTTTATTTATAGCGTCGGAAAGAAAAGCAATGCGGATGTTGTTATTACCGAAATCGGCGGCACGACAGGCGACATCGAAAGTCAGCCGTTCCTTGAGGCTATCCGTCAGGTAGGACTGGAGGTAGGAGCAGACAACGCTTTCTATATTCATGTAACTCTTGTTCCGTTCCTCAGAGGTTCGGACGAGCACAAAACAAAGCCCACTCAGCATTCCGTCAAGGAGCTTCGCGGTATGGGAATCATGCCGAACATGATTGTTCTTCGCTGCGACGAGCCGCTTGAGGAAAATATATTCAAGAAAATCGCACTTTTCTGTAACGTCAAGGACGACTGTGTAATTCAGAACATGACAATTCCGGTTCTCTACGAAGCTCCGATCATGCTCGAAAAGTCGAATTTCTCGGATGTTGTGTGCAGAGAGCTTAAGCTCAATGTCGGAAAGCCTGATCTGAGCGACTGGAACGAAATGCTTGAAAGCATTAAGGGGAGAAACAAGAAGGTTACGATCGGTCTGGTCGGAAAATATGTTCAGCTTCATGACGCTTATCTTTCGGTTGCCGAGGCTATCCGCCACGCAGGATACGTTTACAGCACGAGAACCAATATCGAATGGATCGACAGCGAACAGATCACGGACGAAAATGCGGCGGAAATGCTGGGGGGCTGCGACGGTATCATAGTTCCGGGCGGATTCGGAGACAGAGGTATCCCGGGTATGATATCAACTGCCAAGTATGCGAGGGAGAACAACGTTCCTTATCTCGGAATATGTCTGGGCATGCAGATTGCGGTTATCGAGTTTGCGAGAAACGTATGTAAGATTGCGGACGCAAACTCGGGCGAGTTTGACGAGAACACAAGCCACAAGGTCATAGATTTCATGCCCGATCAGAACGAAAGCGTCAACAAGGGCGGTACGCTCAGACTCGGAGCTTATCCGTGCAAAATCAAAGAGGGAACGAAGATGTTTGAGTGCTACTCGTCGGATCTCATTCATGAACGTCACCGTCACAGATACGAATTCAACAATGACTATCTTGAAACGCTGTCGGACGGCGGTCTTGTGATCAGCGGCACTTCGCCGGACAATTCGATCGTGGAAACTGTCGAGGTTCCGGAGAACGATTTCTTCGTGGGAGTTCAGTTCCACCCCGAATTCAAGAGCCGACCGAATAAGGCGCACCCGTTGTTTATGGGGCTTGTGAAGGCTTCGCTTAAGAGGAGTCAGGAATAAAATTTGAAGAACTTTCTGAGATGAAAGCAGGGCTCGGGAGCGCAGCTCCCGATAGGTGCAGGGCGAAGCCCTGCACCTATAAAAGCCCCCTCCGGCAGGGATAAGTGACGCCCCAAGAATGCAAGCCGCAAGCGGCGCAGCATGATTGGTTCGGCGGAACTTATGCATAGCTGGGGGTTGGGGGTGGGTTGGTTTGGTAAAGAAATAAACTGTATGTTTAAAAAGACTTTATCAAAGTTAAAAACTGTTGGAGAGTAAGGGGACGCTCTCTGCCAGAGCGTCCCCTCTTCCAAAACAGTCCACCGGACTGTT
>CAMHNT010000129.1 GCA_946186535.1 uncultured Clostridia bacterium | reverse complement strand
ATAAAAATCTACTGCGCATCTTCGGCACAATCTCTGTGCGGTATTGCCTTAAAGTGTTTTATTGAAATTTAGTATTAATCTTCTTGAATTCCTTTTTCATTTTGTCCTTTAGGTGGTGCATTTTCTCTTCGAAATAGCCTGACCACTCGCTTTCTTCAAGCTCGTCCAGCTTGTCGTCATATTCTCCGAATACTTCGGAAAACTCGGTGTAGATCTCTTCCTCGTCACCGTCGTTTGTGTCCTCGAAGGTGTCGTCGGCGCTCGGAAGTTTCACGGGTTCAGTCATGCTATTTACGGAGTCCTCGATTATTTCATAGACTTTGTATGCCGAATCTTTGTTGTTGAGACGGCTGCAGCTCTCCTTCATTGAATTGAGTCTGTCGGGGTATTTTAGAAGCTGATAAACAACATCGGCTGCGGTATTCTTTTTGATGCTGATCGCAAGGTTGTTGTTGCAGAGATACTCGGTGTTGTCTGTTTCCTGACCGGGGATTCCCTTGAAAAGTGCCATAGGAAGACATGACGCAAGTGATTCGGTTACGGTGAGGCCGCCCGGTTTTGTGATGATCAGGTCGGATATATGCATGTACTTTTCGACCTCGTCGGTAAAGTATATGAGTTTGGTTTTCTTTGTGACGTTGAATTTTGTTTCCTTTCTTGAAGGCTCTTTTTCATCGTCAAAGTTTGGTTGAGCATCGCCTGCTCTGTAAGCTTGGTTGCATGAAAGAATGGAGTTGAAGGCGTCGAAGAGCTTCTGATTTTTTCCGGTGATGACGATGATCTGGAAATCAAGCTCAATTTCGTTGATGTTCTCATAGATCTTCAGGATATCGGTGACGCCGAAGCTGCCTGCCATAACGAGGACAGTCTGAAGAGCAGGATCAAAACCAAGTGCGGCAAGATGTTCTTCTTTCTTTTCGTCCTTTTCAAAAAATACCGGTGCAATCGGAATTCCCACGGGATGAATCTTGTTTCTGTCAACACCGAGCTTTTCAAACTCGTCTACCATCTGAATGCTCGACACAACGTATTCGCTGACGCATGGATTTATGTAAGAGGCGTGCGGAGCAAAGTCGGTTACGATAGAAATCAGGGGAATGTTCGTAATTCCTTTTTCGATGAGCCTTGAAATCATGATTGACATAAAAGAATGAGTGGAAACAATAATATCCGGTTTGAATTCGGCAAGAAGAGGAATGAACTTTTTCGCAAAGTGTGAGTTTGCTTTCTGCATGAGCTTGTAGACCGATGTGTCCGTGTTTGAAGCATGATAGATCATTCCGTACATTTTCGGAAATTTGGTTGCGGAAATCTTGTATCCGTCAACCACCATTCTGTTGAAGTAGTGATTTGCATATTCCAATCCGTCCACTGTTTTGACGACCGACTCGCTGTCACGTTCGCGGATAACCGCTTCAAGTGCCTGAGCGGCACGCATATGCCCTCCGCCTGTTTTTGCGGATAATATTAAAACTCTCATATTGATCTCCTTTATGTTAAGGCAACACCGCACAAAGACCGCCTGACGGTACCCCAAGGGCATTTGCAGCACAATCCAATCAGTCTGCGCCTTGCGGCTTGACTTCTTGGTGTGCTGCGGGCACCCTGCACCAAATCTGCTTGCACCCCAAGGGCACTTGCAATACAAACCAATCGGTCTGCGCCGTTGGCTTACCCTCTTGGTGAATTGCTGGCGCATATTCAGCACAATCTTTGTGCGGTATTGCCTTAAGAGTATATGTAATTTTTATATTTTTCACTGAAAACTTGCATTTGGTGTCAGTTAAACACTTATATTATACAATAGAAATTTTTGGATATTGCTAAATTTTTATTAATATTAATGTTTTTCATGTTTAAAATATCCCATACTTACAGTTAGTAAGTATGGGATAAATATTTCATGTTAATCGGAATGAGAATCAATCTTCGGAAACGGAATCCTCATTTTCGTCATCGTCATCGTTTTCTGATGAGTCAGAACTGTCTGTGTCGTCAGGATTTTCCGATGAATCCGTATCCTCGTCACTTTCAATAAGACCGCCGTTCTTCTCGGCTTCCTGAGCCTTTTTCTCGTCATCGGCAATCTGCTTGTCGGTGAAGACTCTCTGGAATACATAGTCAGAAAGCTGTTCGGTTATTGCGTAGCTTGTGCCGCCGCCGTTCTTGTAGAACGATTCAGGGAGATCCTCGGTCTTGACGATTTCGCCGTCCTTGTAGTAGCTTCTTGACGCTGCTGCACCGAAGCCCGAACCGGAGCTTCCTGTGAACCATGACGAAACGAGAATTTCGTCAAAATCAGCCGGTCTGTATCCGTAGATATAAGCATAGAGAGTTGCATTTTCCATATAGCAGATGAGATAAATCTCATGCTCGGTATCGTTGCGGAACTTCATGTCGATATTGCCGTAATCGATTGCAGAGTCGATACCGACAGGAACGTAAACCGAAGGCCATGTGTGAGGCTCACGTTCAACAACTGTCATGCCCGAACGGATTGCAGCGTTGTAGATGGTTGTTGCTGCCTGACAGATACCGCCGCCGACGCCGTTTGCGGATGCGCCGTTAACGATAACGCCTGCGGAATAATAACCGTTTTCTGTGAGGTTGCTGTTACCTGTCTTTTCGTTGAAGGAGAAGACCTGACCCGGCTTTATGATCGAACCTGTCATGCTTTCCATTGCGACTTTCATATTCATGTTTCCTGCCCAGGTGTTTCCCGAGTAGGTTTTGTACTGGGATATAAGCACTAAATTTTTCTTCAGATCCTTAAGGTCAACACTCGGTTCAACAATTTCCATCTGACCGATAATATCGGCGGTGTACTGTTCGCTGTTCCTGAGCGTGTTTATCTGTGTTTCGAGATCCTCAACATCAATGCTGTAACCGACAACACCTTCTTCAAAGGAGAACATGTCGGAAACTTCTTCCTTTGATGTGTCGATACTCGTGACGTGA
Source organism: uncultured Clostridia bacterium (assembly GCA_946186535.1). Lineage (GTDB taxonomy): Bacteria > Bacillota > Clostridia > Oscillospirales > Acutalibacteraceae > RUG592. The sequence continues at coordinate 3,337 of CAMHNT010000129.1, read as the reverse complement.
GCGTCCTGCATTTCTACGTCAACCTTTTTGGCTACGTCATTGCAGACCTCTTTGACGGAATCCTCGTTGAAAGTCATGCTGATAGTGTAGTCTTTCTTTTCGGATTCTCTGAGAGAAGTGCGGCCCTCTTCGGTCAGAATTTCACGGAGATACTGACTGTATTCGAAGGCTTCGTTAAGGATCTTGACGGTGTCAAAATCAAAATCAAAATCGTCCTCCGTCAGATAAACAATTTTATCGTGACAGGTGAGCGTATAATTGATTGCAGGAATCAGTTCGGATTCTTCGATTCCGAGCATTTCCTGAGCCTCGGTCATCGTTTTTCCGCCGAGATCGACTCCCTGAACGGAAATTCCCTCAAGGAACTTTCCTTCGGGACTGCTGAGGTCAACGTTGCTCTGTTTTGTTGCAATAAAGGCCTCGTGCTTTTCGGCTCCGAAGATTCCGAGCGTTGCGGAAGAAACTACGACACCCACGCTAAGAATCAATGCGGCGGCGATTATCGGTACGGCAATTACCGCAGGATTTCTCTTCTTTTTCTTTGCGGATTCGGAAGGCTTTCCCGAAACTCCAGAATTTTTTCTGCCGGATAAAATATCGGATTCCGCCCGTGAAACCGTTCTTGACGGAACGGACTTTTCTGCGGATTTCTTCGCTGAGGAAGAGGCGTGCGCAGAAGGGGAAGACGCTTTTTTTACGGCTTTTTTCTGAACAGACTGAGCCGTTTTTCCGGTTTTTTCACCGGTCTTCCGGGAAGTAGTTTTTTTTGCTTCCGAAAAAGTTTGAGCGTCGGATTTTTCCGAATTTTCGGCGGAATTACGAACAGGTCTTTTTTGGGACGCAGTCTGAGATGATCCGCCGGGCTTGGCAGATTCCTTTTTTTCCGACACTGTCGAAGATTCTTTTGTATCAACGACAGCCTCGCTATTCAAGTCGTTGTTCATATCTTTTCCTCTTTAAAATCAAATTTTCATTTCAATAAATCAAAAACAATAACCCACAAATTACCTTTTCTTTACAATAATAAAAAACAGTTTTGGATACATAATAATAATACTCTTTTCTTCAACCTTTGTAAAGCACATTGGTGTTACAAATTTGTAACTTTTTAAATTTTTACTAATATGATAGAAAATAGTAATTTTTTTGAAATTGTTTTAACATTTTTACATATATATTTTACCGTGATTTTTTAAAATAACGGGTAAAATCGGTGAATTAAAAAAAATTAAAAATTCGGTAAATATGTGTTGAAATATTTACCAAAATTAAGTATAATTTACTTTAGCGATAATTCATACTGAGCGCAGTTCGCAGAGGAAAAACGTTTTCTTTGTGTTCTGATGCGGGGCGGAATGAGGATAAAGGATTCTTTTTTGTTTTTTCTTTGACGGAAGAAATTTTTTCTTGGATCTTAAAGTTCTGTCCTGCTGAAAATGTTTGGTATAAAAAGGAGAGTTTCAAGTGGCTATCATAACCATTGACAAGGTTTCTAAATATTATACGAAGCGTCCTGCCTTGGGCAATACAACCTTTGTCGTAAACAAGGGCGATTTTTTCGGAATTGCAGGCCCGAAAAAGAGCGGCAAAAGCACGATAGTGAATCTTATCATGGATTTCATAAGACCGACCAGCGGAACCATAACCGTTATGGGTCAAAAGTCAACGGCACTTTCGGTCGACCGAAAGAAAAAAATCGGTTTTATGCCTTCCAACCCGACGTACTGTGAAACGATGAAGGCCATCGACGTGGTAAAGACTGCCGCAAAAATAAAGGGAGTTACCGACAATGAGGAGGTTATTTCTCTCTGTAAGCATTTCAATGTTGACAAGAACAAGAGAGTCGGAAGCCTTCCTCTTTCGTGCAGAAAGAAAATCGCAATCGTAATTGCTCTGATGGGAAATCCTCAGCTTGTGATTATGGATAATGCGTTTGTGGCTTTGGACAGCGATACGAAGAACAAGCTTGCTCATTATCTCCTTGATCTCAACAAAGAGGGCGTTACGGTCGTTGTTTCCGACAGAGATATTGATCTTCTTCAGCAGATCTGTTCCAGAATTGCGATCATGAGGAAGGGCTCTCTTCTTGAGATTTCGGAGAAAAACGTTCTCATGCAGAGTGATACGAGAAGGGTCAGCGTAAAAACAGACGACGATCTTTCGGCGCTCTACACGCTTTTCAGAATCACTGAAATCACCGAGGACAACGGATACATTTCCTTCCTCTACAAAAAGGACATCAATGATCTCATTGAAGCTCTGACTCACTACAGTCTCGACGATCTTCAGATCACGCTGCCGTCGCTCGGTGACGCACTGGTAAGATACTATGAAAAGAAGCTTGAACAGGAAAACGGAGGTGACGAATAATGAACGGATACTTCTCATTTTCTCTTCTCGGATACGATCTCAGACTCAGAACAAAGAATTTTATCGTCTGGTCGCTTGTTTCACTCTGTCTGTTCATTCTTATTATTGTAATGTTCTCGAATCTTCTGAGTGCGGGTCTTCCTGATTTTGCAAGCGATATGCTTGCTTCGATTCCGAATACGGTTTCCGGAGACGCGAAAAACGGAGATCTTCCGGATTTCAAGGATTTCGGAGTGAACTTCGGAGTATGCATGCAGATTATGCTGATAGTCGGTTGCGTCTATGCGAGTTATCTCGGAGCGTCGGCGAATGCTTCGAGCCGAGGCGACAATGATATTACTTTTATTTATTCGCTTCCGGTGACGAGAGTATGCACGGTTCTAACGAGTTTTGTTGCCCAGTTTGTTATACTTGTATTTTACAATCTCGTTGTCCTGATTATCTCTCTCGGGGTACTTTATTCCAACAATAAAATGTCTTATCTGGGAAAGATATTATTGGCGGTTGCCGCTTTCCTTCTTATTGAGCTGATTTATCTTTCGGTTTCGTTCCTTCTGTCTACTTTTATGAACAGCAGTTCTCAATCCTCTTCGATTTCGGCTGTTGTCGTGACGATTACGGTTCTGTTCGGACTGATCGGTTCGCTGTCACCGGCACTTAAAATTCTGACATTCCTTTCACCTTACACATACGTAAGTGTTTATGCAATTGTCTCCGGCGGAAGCAGAATGTTCTTTGTCGGAATTGCGGCAGGAGTTCTTATTACGCTGGTGAGTCTTGTTATCAGCTGTGCGAGATATGAAAAAATAGATTTTCTTTTGGATTGATTGAAAATTTTAACAAAAAAATAAAATCCGTTTTCCCCGGAAATTTGTGGGAAAACGGATTTTTTGTTTTAAGGCAACACCGCACAAAGACCGCCTGACGGTACCCCAAGGGCATTTGCAGCACAATCCAATCAGTCTGC
>CAMHNT010000128.1 GCA_946186535.1 uncultured Clostridia bacterium | reverse complement strand
CTCTCGAGTCTTTCACTCTCGAGTCTTTCACTCTCGAGTCTTTCGCTCTCGAGTCTTTCACTCTCAAGCCGTTCACTCTCAAGGCGCTCACTTTCAAGCCGCTCTTCTTCCCTTCGCCGTTCCTCTTCCTCAATGCGTTCGCTTTCAAGCCTCTCACTCTCGAGTCTCTCGCTTTCAAGCCGCTCACTCTCAAGTCTTTCGCTTTCAAGCCGCTCCTGTTCCCTGCGCTGCTCTTCTTCCTGACGTTCTCTCTCCAGACGCTCCTCTTCCTCACGGCGGAGTCTCTCTTCTTCCTCTGTGTCTGTGTCGCTCTCATCAGGCTCTTTGATGTGCTTGTTGTCAAGCTTGTAGTCACCGTCATACCACGGAGTTTCATCATTCAGACACGCCGTAACAAAATCCGTCAGCTCTTTTCTCTGACCGCCGTTCCTTGCGTAGTAGCACTGAGGCCATACTGCGTCGGGATTCATCTTCGCCTGCGAAACGTCAACCGCGGAATCTTCGCCCTTTCTCACTCTTCTCGCTACAATAACCGTCCTGAAATTCGTGAATTCATACGAACATGTCGAAAGAGTCAGAAGCTGGTCGTCTTCGTTGACCGTAACGCCCGTGTCTATGAGCGAACGCTCCATAACATTGTATACAAAATCCATGAAATCCGTTTCATTATCAAACTCACCCCTGAGATAGTTGAAAAACTCTCCCTGCGAAGCGAGCGTGTTTGTTTTGAATACCGAAATGATCTTCCAGTCTGCGTCATATTCCGGTGTGTCAAACTGAATCACCGGCGAGCTCTTGTAGAACGAAAGATTCGCATAGCTCAGAAGCTGATGGAATACCATTCCGTTGTCCATGTTGTGACCGTGAAGAATAATATTCTTTGAATTAACGCTCTGCTCACATCTGTAATCAACGAAAACAGAACCGTAGCTTGAAGCGTTTCCTCTGTAGTCACGCTTCAGATAGTACTGTGAATAAGGACCGTCGCCCTTGTGTTCAAGAACCGGATAATCAATATATGTCGTGTTCGGAATGTAAAGCCAACCCACGATCTCCGGGTTGATAGCCTTAAGCTGAGCGAATCTGTCCAGCTCTTCCTCTTCTTCTTCGCTGTCCGCTTTTTCCGTGTCACTGTTTACTCTGACATTGTGAACGATTTCACGAAGCTCGTCGTAGTTCTGTTCGACCTGCGCCGGTTCAATGAAAAGAAGCTTGCACAGTATAACCGCAGTCACAATGAACGTTATCGAAGCAAGCATAAGAACGATTTTTCGAACAACCTCAAGCGGCCTGTCGCCCTTCGTGGGAATGAAATTTGCGACAAATCCGTTTTTCTTCTTTGGCTTGTAGTCGTTCTGAGCTATCGAATAATAATCAAAATGATCCGTGATCTTTCCCGAAACAAGATTTCCCGTCGTAATTCCTCTCGCCGAAGTCGCCTTCTTTGCTCCCGAAATAATGAGCTCCGCCGTCGATGTCTTCGCAAGCGACTCCTTCGGAAGTGCGAGAACGAGCTTGTTGTCATAAAGAATGAAACATCCCTCATATCCCTTTCCGAGATCTCCCGTCGACCATATCTCATTCACGACACGTGAATCGGGTCCGTCAACCGTCTTGGAGCTTTTTTTCTTTTTAGCAGCTCCCTTTTTGATATCCTTTACATTAAGCTCATATTCCGTAGCGAGATTCTCAAGGTCGCCCTTGTTTTTGTATTCCGAAATATTTCCTTTTCCGGAACGCTCCACTGAATCGGCAGTCTCGGTATGCTTCGGACAGAGCTTTTTGAAAAGCTGTATTGTATCACAATCGGCCGTTCCGTCCAGCGCATTCGCAATGATAATGAGCTGAATTCCTTCATCGGTAGCATAGCTCTGACGAAGAGCCTCAAGAAGTTTTATTTTGTCTGCTTCAAGGTCAGTTTTATAGAGGATTTCAATATCGGCTTCACGAAGCTGATTAGTCACTGATTTCATTTTCTTGTCGAGCGACTTTGGGTTGAAAGATTTATCTGTAACAGAATAAATTTCCGCTTTCAATTTTCAAAAAACCTCCTTTTGTTTTTTGGCAGAAGCACAGTAATTAATATGTTACTCACAAAAATCCGTCTCATTTTTCGACAGATTTGCAGCACTCAATATTATAATCGAAAATCTTAAAAATCATATTGTATTTATCTGAACATACTGATAATTTTTGATTAACAAAATATAAATTAAACTATTATGCTATTAAACAAATCACTAATAATTATAAAACTTGCTTCTCTTCTATTTAGGGAACGCTCTCTGCCAGAGCGTTCCCTCTTCAAAAACAGTCCCCCGGACTGTTTTTGAATTCACCCTTTGCAGAGGGCTTGAGTATAGGGGATTTCGTTCGTTGCGACGAGCGACCAAAGGCTCTGCCTTTGGAAACCGCCAATACCCCAAGGGCACTTCCTTTGGGGCGCCTTTGAAAAAGTTGGATCAAAACTTTAACTGTGTTTTTAACAGCACTCGGTCTATTCAAAAAATCAATATCGGCTTTCGCCTATCTTTGTTATCTTAACATTCTCAACCGCCTCGCTGATCATGTCCTCCCAGTCAATCTGAGCTTCGGCTTTTCTCACAAGATCAAGCTTCGGCTTCGTTCTCGGGTGACGGGGCGTAAATACCGTACAGCAGTCCTCATACGGAAGACATGAGGTTTCAAACGTATTTATCTTCTGTGATATCTCAATGATATCCTTTTTGTCCATGCCGATAAGCGGTCTGAAAACAGGAATATCTGCAACCTCGTCGGTACAAGCGAGTGCGCCGATCGTCTGGCTTGCGACCTGACCGAGACTTTCGCCTGTGATGAGCGCCTGACAGCCGACCTTTTCTGCGATCCTCTGAGCAATATTCATCATGAGTCTTCGCATAATAATCGTAAACAGCTCCTCGGGACAATTCTTCTGGATCTCCTCCTGAATCTTCGTGAACGGAACCGTATACATATCCATTTTTCCGGCATAGTCCGAAACGATTTCAAGAAGGTCACGAACCTTTTCCTCGGCTCTGTCGCTTGTGTACGGCGGACTTGCGAAATGAATCGCCGTAAGCTCGATTCCACGCTTTGCCATCATATATGCCGCCACCGGACTGTCGATTCCGCCGCTGATAAGAATAGCCGCCTTTCCTCCGCACGAAACCGGAAGACCGCCTGCGCCCTCTTCTACGCTTGCGTGAACGTATGCCGCAAAATCTCTTACCTCAACCGTCACAACAACATCAGGGTTGTGGACGTCAACGGTGATATTCGGGAACGTATCCGCAAGGAATCCGCCGACGATTTTTGAAATTTCGGGCGAACCGTAAGCGAATTTCTTGTCCGAACGCTTCGATTCAACCTTGAAGGAAACGTTTTCGCTGAAAACGGGCTTCAGATATTCCGCCGCGGCTTCCTTGATTTTTTCTATATCCTTTTCGGTAACACAGGCTCTTGAAAACGTAACGATACCGAAAACCTTCGACAACGCCTGAGCGACCATATCCATATCTATATAGTCGTCAAGCGGAGTGATACGGATCGTGGACTGAGACGAAACGACCTCAAATCTTCCGAGCTTGTGGATTTTTCTTTTTATATTCTTGATGAGAAGATCCTCAAAGTTCTTTCTGTTCAGACCCTTGAGCGCAATCTCACCGACCTTAACGAGAATTATTTCTTTCATACTTTTCTTTTCCTTAATTTTATTTTAAAAGTTCGATAAAGAACAAAGTTTGACAAAAAACAAAGTTTGACAGAGGACAGTAAAAGTTTTTGCCCAGCTTTTTTCAAAAAGCTGGCGGTTTCCAAAGGCAGCGCCTTTGGTCGCTGACGGAAAAATCCTGAAAGAAAAACAGCCTACCCTCAGCGAAATAAAAACTTCCGGATAACCCGACCTTTAAGGGCGAAGCCCTTAACAATATATTACTCCTAAAAATGCCGTATCACGGCATTTTTATAAATTTCCCAACTCGTTACTTCCTCGCCCTAACAAGCGTTCCGAGTCCCTCTTCAAGAGCCGAAAGAAAAGCGTCCGCTTCTTCCCTAGACGAATACTTCGAAAAGCTTATGCGAAGCGCCGAATCAATTCTCTCCGGAGAAATTCCCATTGAAGAAAGAACATGACTCTTTTTCCCCTTCGCACACGCCGAGCCGCTTGAAATATAAATCTCTTTTTTCTCGAGGAAATGAAGCATTGTCTCGCTTCTCACCCCGACCGCCGAAATATTTATTATGTACGGCAGCGCGTTCTCCGGAGAGTTTATCTTAACTCCCTCAATTTTCCGAAGTCTTCCGAGAGTGTAGTCCCTCAGCTCCCCGACAGCCTGAAGATTTTTCGGTATAATACCGATGTCTCCTGCCGCCGCACCGAAACCGCAGATCAGCGGAAGCGCCTCTGTTCCCGGACGTATTTTCCTCTCCTGCTCGCCGCCGTAAAGAATAGGTCTGATAAAAGTTCCCTTTTTCACGAACAGCGCCCCCGAGCCTTTTGGACCGTGGATCTTGTGGGAAGAAACCGTAAGAAGATCACATCCGATTCTGTAGGGCTTCACGGGAATTTTTCCGAATGCCTGAACCGCGTCGCAGTGAAAAAGCGCCGGCGAATTTTTCTTTTTGATTATATTTTTTATACACTCCACAGGGAAAATCGCACCCGTTTCGTTGTTCACTATCATAACCGAAACAAGAACCGTCTTTTCGTCAACGGCATTGAAAATATCTTCCTCCGATATATTTCCGCTTTCGTCCGGTTCAAGATATACGACCTCGAATCCTTCGTCCTCAAGCGCCTTACAGCTTTCGAAAACCGAAGAATGTTCCGCCGCAGTCGTAACGATTCTGTTTCCCACTCTTCTTTTTGCTCTCGCCGCACCGAAAACCGCAAGGTTGTTTGCTTCCGTTCCTCCGCTCGTAAAGTAAAGCTCACGGAAATCAACTCCGAGAACATCGGCTATCGTTTTTCTTGCGAGCGTGATTTCATGCTCCGCTTCAAGCCCCTTCGAATGGAGAGAGGAAGGATTTCCGTAAATATTGTTTATGACATAAGTCATCTTCCGAACAGCCTCGGAGCATATCCGGGTTGTTGCACTGTTGTCGAGATAGATTTCCAACCCGAACACCTCCTGCAATTCAAAAATACCATTTAAGGCAATACCGCACAGAGATTGTGCCGAAGATGCGCAGTAGATTTTTTGTCAGAGTGCATAAAACGACCGCAGGAATACTGTCGTATTTCAAGGGAGTTTTGTGTACTATGACGGAAAAAGATCAAGCAGATTCGGTGCAGGGTGCCCGCAGCACACCAAGAAGTCAAGCCGCAAGGCGCAGACTGATTGGATTGTGCTGCAAATGCCCTTGGGGTACCGTCAGGCGGTCTTTATGCGGTGTTACCTTAATATTATACAACAATTCCGCTCCAAAATAAAGCATAAAAAAGACAAAATTTTTAATTTTACAATTTGTTTTAAATACTGACTAAAAATGTCAGAACACTTGTGCGGTATGGCAAAACAACCCCCGGATATATGTATATTACAAGAAAAATCCGGAATAATAAAATAAATATAAAGACCGGTTCCGGTCCGAAAAACTTAATCAAAGAGGTTATAAAAATGAAAATTTCCCAGAACGAATACTCAAAGCTCACAAAAGAAAAATCGCCCGACAGCAAGCTCTTCAGAAACTGCCTCATGGCGTTTCTTGTGGGCGGAATCATCTGCACGATAGGACAGGGATTCACGACTTTGTACATGTACCTCGGCGCAACCGAAACGAATGCGCGGACATGGACGTCTATTACGCTCGTATTCATAGGGGTATTTCTGACAGCAATCGACGTCTATGAAAAGATAGCAAAACACGCTGGCGCCGGAACTCTCGTACCGATAACCGGTTTTGCAAACTCCGTAGCCGCTCCCGCAATCGAATTCAAATCCGAAGGATATATAACGGGACTCGGAGCGAAAATGTTCATAATAGCAGGACCGGTCATAGTCTACGGAACGCTCGCAGGCGTGGTCTACGGACTGATACTTGCGATAGCAAACATGGGTTAATTTTAACAACCCCTCCGTCAGCCTGCGGCTGACACCTCCCCTTGAGGGGAGGGAAGGGGGATATCTTTTGTTAAAGATATTTTTCTATTAAGCTTAGTCTTTTCACCGGGCTTTGCCCTGCACCTATCGGGACTGCCGGAACGAACCCTGCGTTCGTTCCAGAAGAATGCTTTTCTGGGAAGCTGAATCTTTTCGTCAAACTTTCGCCTCCCCCAACCCCCTCCCCGGAGGGGGCTATTTTGGGTGTGGGCTTCGCCCACACCCATCGGGAGCTGCGCTCCCGAA
>CAMHNT010000127.1 GCA_946186535.1 uncultured Clostridia bacterium | reverse complement strand
AGCCCCCTCCGGGGAGGGGGTTGGGGGTGGCGAAAGTTTGGTGAAAAGATTCAGCTTCGTAGAAAAGTATTTTTCCTGAAAGACAGCAAGGGTTCGGGAGCGCAGCTCCCGATGGGTGTGGGCGAAGCCCTTGACCTACGAAAAGCTTTCGGAGAAGAAAGCAGGGTTTGGGGCGGCAGCCCCAATAGGTGCAGGGCGAAGCCTTTGACCCACGAAAAGCTTTCGGAGAAGAAAGCAGGGTTTGGGGCGCAGCCCCCATAGGAGCAGGTCGAAGCACATAACCAAGTAGCCCCCTCGGGAAGGGAGGGGGCTGATGAAAAGGCTTAGTTTTTAAGAAGAATAAGACATGGCATTAAAACTTTACTTCCGGAATAGAATTAAAAAAGTCGGAAAAGTCCAATGAGTAATATAGAGAGAAACCCTACCGCCTTAAGTCCCCATCCTCGGGCGATGGCTCACGTCAAGAATGTCTTCGGAATCGGGGTAAATTAATCTTGGTCGATGTAGGTGAAGCGGGGGAGTTTTCTGCCGTCAATTTCTACGTCTTCGACAAATGTTTTAACCGGACGAACCCAGATTGCGTGCTCGTCGTAGAGCTGCTTGTAAATGACAACAGGCTCTTCCGTGTCACAGTCCTTTGCAATTGCAAGAACCGCAAATTCCTTGCCGTTGTGGTGACGGTACTTTCCGAATTTTATTTCCCTCTTTTCCGTAGGCTCTTCAGCTTCTGCTTCCGCTATTGAGTTTACCTGTTCTTCAAAGGTAGGAGCGGCGTCCTCTGTTTTCGCAACGATAGGCTCGGGAAGTTCATTTTCAATTTCATTCAGGAATTTCCGATAGTTGAAATCTCCGTTGTGGAGAATAAGAACTCTTGCGCCGTTCGCCGGAATCATAACGCTTGTGTGATTGTTTTCCACTCTGTATTCGCTGCCGTCAACAAGAACGTCAGTGAGAACACAGCCGCCGCTGATGTTGAAATCTATCCAGTATTCGCTGTCGTTTACGTTAAGCGCAACAACGATTGTCTGTTCGTTAGAGAATCTTTTGTAGATAAGCTGTTCGTTCCTGATAACGACATTCTCGTACTTTCCGTCGCAGAGTGCATGGAATTTCTTTCTGAGAGCGGAAAGCTTTCCGATGTGGGGAATGAGCGCGGTCGTCTTTATGAGAGGGGTGTTCAGATCGAGACACGGACGAAGCATATCGTCGCTGTGGTTCGTTCTCGTTCCCTCGATAGCCCATTCACTTCCGTAGTAAATCGACGGAACGCCGGGCATCGTGAAAAGTACGGTATATACATTGTTCAGATGATTCGGGTTCCTGAGCGTTGAACCGATTCTGTTAACATCGTGGTTGTCAAGGAAGTTGTAGAGGCAGAGATTCTGATAGATACCGCCGTTTGCGAACTGTCTCTGAAGGGAATGCGCGATCTCGAAATAGTTCTTGTCGTTGTGGGATGAATAGATTCCCTTATAGCACTCGTAGTTTGTGACGGAGTCCATCATCTCCGGGTTTGCCCAGCGGTTGTAGTCACCGTGAATAATCTCGCCCATAAGCCAGAACTCGGGATCCTTGCTCTTGCAGAATCGGCGGAGAGTCTTGAAGAAATTAGGCTCGATACAGTCGGCTGCGTCAAGACGAAGACCGTCGATTTTGAATTCGTTCATCCACATTTCAACTGCGCCGATGAGATGATCCACGACAGCCTGATTATAGAGATTCAGCTTTACGAGGTCGTAGTGACCGCTCCAGCCCTCATACCAGAACGGATCGTCATACGGCGATCTGCCGCCGAAATTGAGATTCTGGAACCAGCTGCAATACTGTGAGCCCTGACCGTATTTCTGAACGTCCTGAAATGCCCAGAAATCACGTCCGACATGATTGAACACGCCGTCAAGAATGACTCTTATGCCGTTTGCGTGAAGCTCGTCACAGATTTTTTTGAAGCTTGCGTTGTCTCCGAGACGACAGTCTATTGTATAGTAGTCGCTTGTGTCGTAGCCGTGCTTCTTCGACTGGAAGACGGGTCCGAGATATACGGCATTCACACCCATCTCTTTGAGGTGAGGTATCCAATCTATAATTTTATCTAATCTGTATTCGACCTTTCCGTCGTTATATTCCGGAGCTCCGCAGAAACCGAGCGGATAGATATGATAGAATACAGCGTCCTTAATCCATTGACTCATTAAAAAACAACCTTTCGCATAAAAAATGGTAAAACATAAAAATGTATTTATGCTGAAGCAAAATTATTTTTATATATTTTATATATATTAAAAGCTTCAGCTTATATATTTTACAACAAATTCAGCAAAATTGCAACCGTTTTTTGTGAAAATTTTATCTTATTTTCAGAAATTTCTTGTCGGTTTAATGTGTATTCTGTTTAAATATTGTGTCGATTTTTCTTTGTAGGAATAAAGATATATTATCATATCTGTTAATAGTTACAATTTGTTACGCAAATAAGCCTGTCTGAGGGGATTCGGACAGGCTGGTGATTTTATATATTAAACGGTTTTATTGTTGAAATTGTTAAAACCGTAAGTTATTCCATGGGGGGCGAACCACTGTCAGCAGGTTCGCCCCCCATCCGAACTTTGTCTCATGTTAAAGTTTATTCTGCCCCCCACTCCGCTGAGTGGAGCATAAAGGTGTTTCGCTCGTTGCGACGAGCGACCAAAGGCTCTGCCTTTGGAAACCGCAAGCCTTTGAAAAGGCTTGAGCGAAACTTTAATAATGGCTTTAATAACGCAATTAGTTAAATTAAAAAATTTCCGTTCCGCAATCCGTCGGTTCGGCGACAAAGACATCGCTATATCTCCCGTTGAAACTCCCGGCACATTTCACGGCTTTTTCCCTGTGGGAAAAAATTCCGAATACGGTCGAGCCGCTTCCCGTCATACATCCTCCGAGTGAGCCGTCGGCTTCCGAAAGTTCTTTTTTCAGGTTCAGAAGCTCTTCGATATCAAGCGTATCCTCAAAGTCGTTTCTGAGATTTTTTCCGATTTCTTCGATATCGTCAAGCACATCAAGCATTTTATCCGTCGCACATTCCGGCACAAATTCCCTTGAATCGACCGCTCCGTAAGCCTGAGCCGTTGAAATTCCGACAGGCGGCTTTACGAGCACAATGTGACACATCGGCATACTCTTTAAATTCGTCAGCTCCGTGCCGGTTCCCTCGGCGAGAACCGTTCCTCCTCTGACGCAAAACGGTATGTCCGAACCGACCCGGCTGCCGATTTCTTCAAGCTCCGAAAGATTGAAAGGTTCACCGTACATGCGATTGAGTCCTGCGAGAACCGCCGCGCCGTCTGCGCTTCCTCCGGCGAGCCCTGCCTGAGTGGGGATATTTTTGTCGATATCGATGTGAAGTCCTTTGCAGCTTTTTCCGTATCTTTCAAAAAACAGCCGTGCGCACTTCACGACGATATTTCTCTCGTCACACGGCACATCGGGGTGACTGCACGAAACCGTTATATTTCCGGAAGAATTGCCGCTCAGTGTTACAATATCAAAAAGACTGACCGACTGCATTATCATTTTCACCTCGTGATATCCGTCGGAACGCTTTCCGGTGATATCGAGAGTAAGATTTATTTTTGCATAAGCTTTTATTTTTAGTTCCATGCTGACCTCTCATTCGTTAATCAAAACGCTTTTTATAAATTTTGTTTCGGGATAGTATTCTACCGTTATGCTCTCAGGTGAGGGTTTAATGCGCAAAACGGAGTTCTGCTCGTCCAGTCTTTTTTGAATGTAGTCCTCATCTGTGCAGAGACTTGTATTTTCGTCAATAAAGTCCCCAAGCTCCTCCGTGATATTATAATACTCAGGCTCGTTTCCGTCCGAAAACGCAAGCCTTGTATAGCCTTTCATGCTTTGTACAAAATACAGATCCGTAGTCACCTCAGTAGCGCCGCTTTTCAGGTCATGGATATACGGAAGCGAATTCCACGAAATAAGATTGAAAATCATATCAAGAAAGATAACCGCACAAATCGCCGCCCTGCGCTTTTTCATTTCGGTATTCTTTCTGAATTTCACAAAAACAACTACAGAGAGTACTATAAGGAAAACAGCAAAAATATCAAGAAAAATACTTAAAGCCGCTTTGAGTTTGAAAGCATTTTCTCCGACACAGGGAATCTTTTTGTCCGAAAGAATCCTGTACAGAATCCAATAAAACATAAAAGGAAAATACAAAGCAAAGGTCGCAAACACAGCTTTGTTGCCGGTTTTTTTATTCTCATTTTCCATAACTATCCACCTATGATTCAAAGAGATTTCCGGCGAAGCGAAGCCGGAAAAAGTTTCGCCAAGCATTTTCAAAGGCTTGCTGGTCCGGGCAGAGCCCGGTGGGATATTAGGGGCAAAGCCCTTAACAGTTTATAGATAATAAAACTAATCATCGAAAACACCTGTTGACCAAAGACCGGCGTTTCTGCTTTTCGCTTCGTCCTCAAGCTCCTGAAAATACTCCGCATATTTGTTGTTCGGGGCGATCATCATAACCTGAGCGTAGCCGTCGGAAAGAATAAGGGCGTTGACCATTGTGTTTTCATCTAAATACAGATACGCCAGAGTTCTTCCGTAGCGGTCGGTCGGCTCTCTGTCGTATTCAACATACACCTCGTTGTTTTCCAGAAGCTCCCTTGTATGTTCGGAAGCAAGCTTACCCTCAGGGACGTTTTTCTCCTTGGTCGGGTGAACTGATTCGGGCGTATCGATTCCGATGAGCCTGACGGTAGTGACTTCGCCGTCCATCAAAAGCTTCACCGTGTCGCCGTCAACTATCTTGACGACTTCATAAGGTCCGTCATAGGGGAGAGAATCGGTAATTTCGTTTCCGCCGAACGGATATATCCACACTCCGATGATCGCAAGAAACAGAACAGCCGTCATGACGGCTTCCGCCGGCGACATTCTGATTTCAATTTCCCTGCTTTTCTTTCCGCTCATATTTTTTCGCCTTTCTAATACTGCTTTCTAATTAAAATCTTTAAGTCTTTTCGGTCTGATTTCCGCAATACTTCGTCATCAGCCTTGAAATACGTAAGTATTCCTGCGGCTTCTTCCTTGTCTTGCGAAAATCATCCTCGAAAATCCTTTTAAAGCTTTTAATCAGAAATCAGTATAAAAACAACAGCCGTCTGCCGCAGGGGAACATCTCCGCTCGGCTGACGGCTGTTATTATAATTTTTTGTTCAAATTGACTATTAGTTAAACGATTTGCTCATTTATAGTTTTTATATAAAATCAGAACTCGTCCTTGATGCTTCTGAGGAACAGCTGAGACAGAGCCTCTTCCGGCGAAATTTTCTTTGAAAGAATCTGATCGACACAGTACACAATAGGCATATCAACATTATACTGTTCCATCTGAGAAAGCGAAACAAGCGCACGTGAGGTCGCAACACCCTCGGCAAGCTTAGAATAGCTTTCGCCCTTTATGAATTTCTCACCGAACATTCTGTTCTGGCTGTACTGTGAAAACAGAGTAGCTTCATAGTCTCCGAGATGACAGAGACCGTAAGCTGAAATTTCGTTGCCGCCCATAGCCTTGATGAGCCTTCCGACTTCACGGGTTCCTCGGCTCATCAGAGCACCCTTGAGACAGCCGTAGCCGAATCCGTCGAGCATACCTGCCGCAATACCGATAACGTTTTTCGCAGCGGCTCCGACTTCGCTTCCGATGAGGTCCGTTCCGAAATAGAATCGGATAAGCTCGCTTGAAAACTCGTTGACAAGCTTTCTTTTCAGTTCATCGTTGTCGCTGTCGATGACCATGCAGTTCGGAATTCCGTTGACAAAATTCTGAGGATGACCGGGGCCTACCCAAACGGCAACCGGTACGTCGCCGAGAACGTCTTTAACAACCTGAGTGAGACGGTAGCCCGTATTTTCTTCGATACCCTTCATGCAGAGCACAAAGCTTTTTCCCGTGAGGTCGAATTTTTTAACGTCCGCAAGGAATGAGCGCAAAGCCTGACAGCTGATGGAAATAACGATAACCTCCGCACGGCTGACAGCCAGCTCCAGGTCGGAAGATATTTCAAGAGAGTCCGGGAACGTGAGCATTCCGTTGTTTCGTGTTTCCTTGAGTTCTATAAACTGGGGCGCGTCTTCAAGCCCCCACGTCATTACGCTGTGTCCGATCTTGTTGAGATACCATGCGATAAAAGCACCCCAGCGACCGCAGCCTAAAACCGATATATTCATAACTGAAATCTCCCATAGATCAATAATTATTATTGGATAAATTATACCATCATCACACCCAAATGTCAAAGCATTTTTGTCGATTTTCCGTACATTCTTATTATATAAGAAAAGTCGGGAGAAAGAGGTTATTTAGTACTGTTTATCTTTTGATGTGCGGATAAAATAACTTGCTGATATGAGCAGGGTTCGGTAGCGCAGCCACCGATGGGTGT
>CAMHNT010000126.1 GCA_946186535.1 uncultured Clostridia bacterium | reverse complement strand
ATAGCCGATTGGCTGACGGAACTTATGCTTTAGCTGTGGGGGCAGAATAAACTTTCACATGAGACAGAGTTCGGGTGGGGGCGAACCTGCTGACAGTGGTTCACCCCCATAGATTTTCTTACGGTTTTAATACTTATAATAGCATAACAGGTTAAAATATTAGCAAATTTTAAAATTGTACAAAGAGTATGAAATAGGACTTTAAAGTCCAGTCAGTAGGGTAGAGAGAAAACCTGCCCGGTAAAGTCCGCATCCTCGGGCTATGTCTTATGTCAAAAATGTCTTCGGAATCGTAGTAAAAAAAGGAGGGAATCGGGTGAGTTTAAATGGTGAAACTGATAAAAAGATGAGAACGGTTGAGTTCTTTAATATGTATTTCGAAAAGTTCAGGTATATATTTCTTTCAAATTTGCTGTTTATAATTTTTGATCTGATCGCTGCCGGGTGGGTGTATCTGACGATTGTTCTTCTGGGAGGATTTAATGTAATTGCAGCGGCTTCGGCGGCGATTGTCCTTAATGTCGGTATGGCGGGGGTTACTTCCGTGTGCAGATATGTCTATACGAAAAAGGAGTTCTCCGCCGTAAAAACGTTTTTCAGAGGGATAAAGGAGAACTGGCTGAAGTTTCTGCTTCACGGCATTATTTTGTACGTTTTGTTTGCCGTCAGCTATTCTTCGACAGCGCTTTATTACAGCGGTACCAAGACGAATTTTATTTTCTGGGTTCCGCTTGTCATAACGGGTCTGATATCCTTGCTTGTGCTTTTTGCGTCGTACTATGTGAATATAATGACGGTGACAATGGATATTAGTCTGAAAAATATTTATCGCAACTGCCTTTTGTTTTCATTCGGCGAAATTAAAAATAATTTCTTTGCAACGATTGCACTTTTAATTTTCGGAGCCGTTGTTTTTACGATTGCGGTTATTTTGAACAACCTTGCGGCTATAGTTATAGTCTGTGGCATGATTGCTGTTTTAATCGCTCCGTCAACGATTCAGTATATTATAACTTTTTATGTCTATGACGACATGATAGGTATCCTCGACGAATCACGGAAAAACGAGAGTGAGGAAGAGGACGGGGCCGAGAAAACAGGTCATTCCGCCACCGAGATAGAAACGGAAGAGGCGAAGGAAATTTCACGGCTTGCACCCGATACGAATGACGAATATATTTTCCATAACGGAAAAATGATTAAACGTTCGGCTGTCGAAAAGCAGCTCGGAGAAAATATCGCGGATGATTTTTGATACTAATTTTCAATTAAAACCTTTAAAAGATTTTCGAGGATAATTTTTGCAAGACAAGGAAGAGCTCGCAGGCAGGCTGTCGTTTGTCTTGCAGCGATGACGCAGTATTGCAGAAATTAGATCGAAAAGATTTAAAGTGTTTTATTGAAATTTAGTATGAGTATGGCATTTGCAGTGTATATCAGGATAGGAGAATATTATGGATATCGGAACATTGGTAACCGGAGCTGTTCAGGGGGACAGAGAGAGCTTTAACCGGCTTTACAACAATACATATTACAATATGTATTATCTGGCTTTGAAGTATGTCAAAAACGAATCTGACGCCGAAGCCGTTATTCGGGAGTCCTATCAGAAAGCGTACGGCAGTCTTTCTTCACTCAGAAATCCGAACAGCTTCAGTTCGTGGCTGAGCAGTATTGTAGCAGGAACCTCGTTGGAATTTATAAGAAGAAAAAATCCGCTTGTGTTTTCAGGTCCGGGAACGGTTGAATCCGATAATTCAACCTATGAAGCGGAGGACGACAATGCTGCGGTTCAGCCGGGAAACGATTATTCCTCGACTGAAATAAAATATCTTTCCGAAGAGCTTCTTGAATGCTTGTCCGATGAGCAGCGTATGTGCGTTCTTATGTATCATTTTGACGGTCAGAGCATTGACTCTGTTTCCGGAATTATCGGCTGTTCTCAGAACACGGTGAAAGCAAAGCTCAATTACGGAAGAATTAATCTCAGAAAAAAGCTCGAAGAGTTTAAAGCTTTGGGCTACAGGGTTTATGGCGACGCTCCGATCCCGTTTCTGATGTTTGTTCTTAAAGCGGAAAAGAATCTTCCCGGAACGCAACAAAAAGCAATTTTGGCAATGGACAGGCTGAATCCGCTTGGCAGTGCGAATGCTGAGGAAAATGCTTCCGAAAATCGGCTCGGCAGTACGAACGCTACGGAAAATATTTCAACGAATCCGCTCGGCAGTACGAATGCTGAGGAAAATGCTTCCGAAAATCGGCTCGGCAGTACGAATGCTGTGGAACATGCTTTCACGAATCCAAATACGGAAAATGTACAGCATGTTTCGGAGACAGAATATGCTGTGAATCAGGGCGAACAGGAAAGAAACGGTAAAAAAACGGTTAATACGAAGGTGATTGCCGCCGTTCTGAGTTTTGTTGTTGTAGGTGGCACTGCGGCTGCAATCGCTTTTTCCGCAAACGGCAGAAAGGACAGTGCCCCGATTTCCGAAGACGTTTCCGTTTCGGAAAAAATCACAAAGCCGGGGAACAAGGTTTATTCCGAGAAAAACGAAAATATTGTTTCAAATCAGGAGAACGAAACCGAAGAAGGCCGAAACTCGGGTACGGCGGAAAACAGCGATGAATATACCGATATTATCGGCGGGAATCTCAATGAGGCACAGCTCGAGCTTGTTCTGGGAAGAATTTCGGACGACTGTATCGGAGACAAAGTCGACGGAAAGTTTGCCGGTATATTCAATTATTTATGTACGGACCTCAGAAACGACAAAAGCGGAAAGTACGCAATGGCATGCCTGAGCGAGGAGTCTGATGTTATTAGCAGTTTTTATGGCGAGGATATAAACAGGCTTTTTGCTTCGTTCAGTGATTACGTTATTAACGAAGAGAATTTCACTTTCGGAGAATACACCGAAAGTGAGGACGGAGATATTCTTTCCTACATTCCTGCGGCTGTCTCAACGTCGGCAAATGCCGAGATAACACAGACCATAAAAGAGCGGAATATGATGCTTGTTTTTTATACATACAGTTATCATTCCGACGGCAAAGAGCAGGATGATTTCACGGAGGAAAGACTTGCAACCCTGACTCCGGGAAGCGACGGACTTTTCAGAATAATTAAAGTCGAAACTCTGACCGATGATTCCGAAGAGGACATGGGAAGCACTGTTCAAAGCGGTAACGATGAGTAAATTAGAATAAACAGAATGTATGTTTTTCCGGATATATATAGTTTGATATTTAAGTTGTTCGTTTAAGGGGACGCTCTCGACAGAGCGTCCCCTCTTCAAAAACACTCCAAGAAGTCAAGCCGCAAGGCACAGACTGACAGGGTTTTTGAATGAGTAAAAAATATACTTTATCAAGTCGCCTTGGAGCGGCGAGGAAAATTTGTTTTTACCTTTGGGAAGGGACGCTTTCTGCCAAAGCGTCCCTCTTTCCAAAACAGTCCACCGGACTGTTTTGGAAATTCACCCTTGCAAAGGGCAGGATTATGCCTTCGGCGACCAAGGGCGCTGCCCTTGGAACCTGCAAGCCTTTGAAAAGGCTTGAGCGAAACTTTAATTGGCTTCGCTTAGCCGTAAAACTTTTTAAGTTGATTATATTTTCTGCCTGACGGAGGTGCTTATTCCGTATTTTGAAAAAAGTGCAGTTTGTGGTATAATGACATGGAAGAGGTTGGTGAATGTATTATGAAAAAAGCTTTGTCGGTGATGATGTCGCTGATTCTGATTTGTTCCGTGTTTTCCGGGTGTGACAGATTTTACGGAGAAAATGAAGCAACGGAATCGGATATTGTATTTGAAATTTCCGGGGAGGAAGATGAAACTGCCGAAACGCTTGGTGAAAATATCGATTATTCAAAATGCGAGGATATTCTGAATTCCATGAGCGTTGAAGAAAAAATCTCTCAGATGATTATGCCGGCATTTCGCTACTATACGGACGATTACGGTCAGCTTGAGGCTGTCACGGAAATAAACGATGATATCCGGGAATGCCTTAACAGCCACGGATTTGCCGGAGTGATTCTTTTTGCACAGAATATTTCCGACTGTGAACAGACCGTAAGGCTCATTGATTCCCTTCAGACGGCGAATGCGGCAAACGACGACAGACCGCAGCTTTTTGTGGCGGTGGACCAGGAGGGCGGCAGCATAACACGAATCGATTTCGGAACAAGCTTTTGCGGAAATATGGCGCTTGGTGCGACGGGCGATCCGGAAAATGCGAGAGTGTCGGGAGAAATAATAGGCTCGGAGCTTTCTGCGCTCGGGTTTAATGTTGATTTTGCTCCGGTCGTTGATGTGAACAATAATCCTTCTAATCCGATAATCGGAGTCCGTTCTTTTTCGGACGACGCCGAAATGACTTCGATGTTCGGAAAAGCTTTCATGCAGGGACTTCAGACCACAGGAGTCGCCGCTTCACTGAAGCATTTCCCCGGTCACGGAGACACGTCAACGGACAGCCACACGGGACTTCCGTGTATCAACAAAACCTACGATGAGCTGAAGGAAAACGAGCTTCTTCCTTTCAAAAGCTGTTCCGACAGCGGCGCGGATATGATAATGACTGCACATATCCAGTTTCCTCTGATCGAGTCCGAGACGTATACTTCTGTTGGAAGCGGAGAAGAGGTCTATCTTCCTGCGACTCTTTCAAAAACGATTGTTACGGATATACTCAGGAACGATATCGGTTATGACGGTGTTGTGATAACCGACGGAATGCTGATGGACGCTATTGCCCAAAATTTCAGTATACTTGATTCCGCAAGGCTTGCGTTTGGCGCAGGCGTCGATATTCTGCTGATGCCGGTCGATACTTCTTCAAAGTACGGAATTGATGAGCTTGAAGGGTATATTTCGGATATCGCTACGCTCGTTGAGGACGGTGAAATTCCCTCCGAAAATATTGACAGCTCGGTCATGAGGATTCTGAAGCTGAAACAGAGAAAGGGTCTTCTTGAAAAATATGACGGTTCGGAAATTGACAAAAAAATCGAAACGGCAAAAACCACGGTCGGCTCTTCCGAGAACCGCTTGAAAGAGTGGGAGACAGCCAAAAAATCGATTACGCTTCTGAAGAATGAAAACGGCACTCTTCCGATAAAAAGTCCGGGAGGAAAAACGGTTGTTCTTACCGCCGACGCTGATGAAAACGAACCGGTTGAATATGTGTTTTCACTTCTGAAATCCGAGGGAAAGATTCCGGAAACGGCTGAGGTTTCCGTTTTGTGCTATTCATATTATGATACTGAAACGCTTCGGAATGAGATTTACGGAGCGGAAAATGTGATAGCGCTGTCGAAGCTTGACTATGCGGCGCAGCTCAATCCGTACGGAAGCTACGGCTATAAATCGGCTTCGCTTGATACGCTGATAGATACGGCACACGAAAACGGCGCTTCTTTTACGCTGATCAGCTGCGGTCTCCCTTACGACGCAGCGAGATACGGTTCAGCGGACGCGATAATGATTGCGTGGATGTCGAAGGGCATGAGCGAGGATTCAAGGATAGAAGACGGAGATCTGAGCCGTTTCGGAGCGAGCATTCCTGCGGCGATTTACATGGCATTTTCAGAGGACGAATCACCTTCCGGAAAGCTTCCGCTTGATATACCTGCGCTTGACGATTATTATGCTTATTCGGACGAAATCTTGTATGAAAGAGGATATGGAATATCATACAGATAAAAGCCGTCTGTGTGACGAAAAGCTGTTGTAACGCTGAAAATTTACGGAGCTCTTGACAATCGGTGAAATATGGTTTAAAATAAACTTATATTGAGCAGACTGAACAGTTGCGGGTACAGAACCGAAAGGCTGTATGCGAGGAAAGTCCGAGCTCCGCAGGGCAGAATAACGGCTAACGGCCGCCGGGGGTGACCCCAGGGATAGTGCAACAGAGATATACCGCCGATTTTTCGGTAAGGGTGGAAAGGCGAGGTAAGAGCTCACCGGCACGAGCGAGAGTTTGTGGCCCTGTAAACCCTATTCGGAGCAACACCGTGGATGGACTATACGCTTGCCCGGCGTGTCCTATGGAGGTGGCAGTGAGCAGTTTGGTAACAAACTGTCAAGATAGATGACTGTTTTCAACAGAACTCGGCTTATAGGTCTGGTCTTTCTTTTATTTCGAAAAAATGCAATCAATAAGATGCACGGAAGGTTTTCCCTTGCCGTGCATTTTATTTTTATTTAATAATGTATGTTGTTGTGAAGTTCTTTTTGGAGTACAGAGAAAATTGTAAATCTGACGGGTATTGATAGTTATAATTAAGGCAACACCGCACAAAGACCGCCTAACGGTACCCCAAGGGCATTTGCAGCACAATCCAATCAGTCTGCGCCTTGCGGCTTGACTTCTTGGTGTGCTGCGGGCACCCTGCACCAAATCTGCTTGCACCCCAAGGGCACTTGCAATACAAACCAATCGGTCTGCGCCGTTGGCTTGCCCTCTTGGTGTATTGCTGGCGCATATTTTCCGTCATAGTAC
>CAMHNT010000125.1 GCA_946186535.1 uncultured Clostridia bacterium | reverse complement strand
TTGGACTTTTCAAACTGTCGCCTGTCAGAGATATTTAAATACGATTCCGGACATACTCTTGACATGAGCCATCGCCCGAGGATGGGGACTTTTACCGGGAAGGGTTTCTCTCTATTGTACTTCTTGGACTTTTCAAACTGTCGCCTGTCAGAGATATTTAAATACGATTCCGGACATACTCTTGACACGAGCCATGCCCGAGGAGGCGGACTTTTACCGGGAAGGGTTTCTTTCTATTTTACTTCTTGGACTTTTCAAAACGAATAAAGAGACCGGCAAAATGCGGGTAACTGTTCCGTATCACGGCTTTTACAACGAGCCTGTTTCATAAAAAAGAACCGGACAATAACTTGATCGTCCGGTTAAGTTTCTTTATTGTGTTATTGTTTTACCGAATCTTCTTTCGTTTCGTTTTTTGACTTTATCCTCAGAACAAGGAGTCCTATGACAGTCAGAAGCGTGACTATCTCACTTGCTCTCCAGTACCATGGTTCAACGAAGTCGACTGTGATGTTTCCTTTGAAATCGGCGGGGAGAGTGAATTTGATTGTGTTGTATTTTCCGTCGGTGATGTCGTAGGTATTTCCGTATTCGTCCTTAACTACATATCCTTTGTAGTTGAAAATCGGAACCTGAACGTGACCCTCTCTGTCTGTGCCTTCACAGTACAGCTCCATCATGCAGCCGTTTCTTTCTTTGATTTCAACTTTTTCCATGAACGTGCTTTTTACTTTCCGGTTGATTTCGTCGCTGTAATCGAGAAGGAGATATTCTCCGGCGCTGACGAAGCTTGTGTCAAGGTCGACCGTATCGTACCATGTCCTGTATCTTGTGTCGTCAAGGAAATTTCCTAAGAACAGGAAGGTGCAGGCTATGCAGAGGAACGAAGCCGTGATTGACGCTGCCGCTTTGATGTGCTTTGAATAATTTCCGAAATCTTTTTCATTCAGTATTTTAATGAGGAACGCAAAAAGAAGCGTAAGGAAAAGAATTGCAATCGCAACGTATCTCCATGGGAACTGAACCTGAGCGAGCATTCTTCCGACAGAAAAATTCTGAGCGAAGACGTCCCAGGGGAAAAGGTTTGACGCAAGGAGAAGCGAAAGCAGCGAAAATGCCGTATAGAACAGAAGCTCGGTCTTTTTGCTGCTTTTTTTCATATTTGCTAAAACAGCTATCGCTATGATTAGAGCCAGCATCAGAACCAGTCCGGGTGTGCTTGCGAGGCGTGCATTCACGTGAAGTGAATAGAGACTGAAAATATCCCTGAATACGGCAAAGTATTCCGCAACGGTACATCCGTGGTGCTGAATAAACGGAGAAGAGTCGATGGAGTTGTTTATTCTTGCGGTAACGTTTACGTAGTAGTCCAGGAACGGAATCAGGAAGAATGCGCTCATGAGAATCGTTTCGGCTACTGCAAGCAAATAAGTTTTTATAACTGCCGGACGAATCGTCTTTTTAAACATAACCAGGCAGACGAGAACGAGCAAGAATGCAGTCATCTCGGTGCTGAGAATGTGGCATGTGATAAGCCCCGTCATGCCGAGAGCAAGGAAGAATGCAGCTCTCTTTAATTGCTTCTTGTCTTTTTCGTCGGTTGTATATATTTTATATACAGCGTAAGCAACGACAGGGAAAAACATCATGGCAGTGTATTCTCCGACTGCCGCACGGATATAGATGTTAATAAGTCGGTAGGTGGCTGTCGAATAAACAAGCGACGCCAGAATGGCTGCCTTCCTGTCCTTGAACATTCCGCCGAAGCACAGATAACATATTATTACAGTAGCAAGATTTATGAATACAATATAAGCCTTGTATGCTGCAACGACCGGGAATCCTGCCAATCTGAGGAGAGCCGGTATATAAAGAAGCAGATCTCCGTAATAAATTGAAGTCGGATATCCGTAGCCGTTGAACCACAGCGAGGATATTCTGTTGGGGAAAATTCCTTGTCTGAGTGAATCGGCGAGAGCCTCGATTCTCATTACGTGGAAGCCCAGATCATGACCGTTTGAGATTCCGTCGGTAAACAGCGGAAGTACGCATAGGAATGTAATTCCAAGGATAGAAAGAACAAGATTTTTGTTTTTCTTTATTTTTGCCGAGAAAAGAAACCATGCGTCGCATATAAGAAACAGCAGGGCAAGATACACAAAAAGCCGGCTGAAAGATGAACCGTCTTCCTGAATGGTGATGTTGCTTATGTTAAGAGTTCCGTTTCCGTTGTATCTTACGATAACTTCAAAATTGTGGACGGTGTGGGTTACGTCGGCTCTGAAAGAGATCGTGTTCAGATCCTTGTAGAGCTTCGAGGTGCCGTGCTTGATGAAGTATTCGCTTCCTCCGCTTCCGGCAGCATAGCATACCTGTTCTTCGGTTGTGGTGTAGTCGACCGTGATAAGATAGGAGCCGCGGTTCATTTCGAGATAAGGACCGAAAATGAAATCTATTTCGCCTTCCTCTTCGTCAAAATTCGTGGGGTCGGCGTACCAGCCGTTCTCGGAATATTCGGTGTAACGTGAGTACCAGCTGTTAAGCGGAATGTCCATCGGTTCGGAGGCTGTCGTTACTGCTATAGATAATAAAAGGCAGACGGCAAGAATAACAGCCTCACCGATAAGCAAAAACGTGAAAAGCTTTCGGTCATCGAATTTCTGTATTTTCTTAGTTCCGGAAGATTCAGACTTTTTGGCGGTCTTTTTTTCTTCTGCAGCCGAATCTTCAGATTCAGCCGATTTATTACTTAAAGGGTCTTTAAGCCCTTCGATATTTTCGTCATTCATTTTTCTCCCTCTTTTCAAAACAAGATATTTTAACTTGTTGATTATAACACAAATTATTTCCTTTTTCAACAGACAGGATATAAATTCACCGCACGAACACAAACACAAGTTATCCTCATGAGTTTTCGTGCGGTTTTAAAAAAATAACTATATAATTTTTTGAATGGCAAAAAAATGATGTAAGTGCCGATACGATTCTCAGGCTTTGTCACATGATTCCGTCAATCCTGTAAAGTCTGATTATATCGGGTTCTTTTGACGTTTTTCTCATCGACTATGAAGTTTTGGAGCGTCGGGGTCATATCGGTATAGACAGAGAACGCTTCATCGCCGATTTTCCGGACCGACTCCGGTATGTGATATTCGGTGATGTTGTTAAGATGAAGGTAGGCTTTTGCAGGTACTTCAACGGTACCGTCTTCAATTTTCAGTATCATTCTTATCACCCAAGTAAAAAAATTATTAAGGCTTACTTATTTATAATTATACATTAATATTATCGGCTTTTCAATATAAAAAGTCAAAAAAGCAGGCAGACAACGCAAATGCACTGTCTGCCCGCCTGATCAATGTCTGCTGCCCAAGCTTTTCATCTCGCCGTCAAGCGCTGCGGTACATTCGTCTCCGCCGATTATTCTTCCCTCATAAACAATCACATTAAGCCGCAGACCACTTTCCTCTTCGGTGTATGTATAGCGAACACATTCAGCCCCGCGGTAGTCGAGAAGATCTGTACCCGACTCCTTCTGAATCTCGTTGTAGCGATTGTAGACGTCGCCGAATTCGATAGGGATTTTTATTTCCTCAGATTCCTCGCTTGACGGACTGACGTTATAGCCAAGTTCGGTGAGAAAGTGTATTCTTTGAGGGGAAGTCGCACCGCTGTTGTCGATTCCGAGATATTCATTCGGCGGTGATATAATATGAAAAGAACTTCCGACCATCAGAAGAAAAATACACGACATAAGAAACAGAGCAAAAAGAGTAAGAATAATACTCTTTTTCGCCGAAGAAGTAAAATCAATTCTGAACATCTATTTCCCTCCTTTTTTTACCCCGATTCCGAAGCCATTTTTGACATGAGCCACCGCCCGAGGATAGGGACTTTTACCGGTCAGGGTTTCTCTCTATCATAATTATTGGATTTTTCAAATTTTTACTCCGATTTCGGGAGTGTATTTTTGACTCAGGCGATAAAGCTAAAATTGTATTAAAAGCTTTCGAAGATTTTTGAGATGGGTTAGTATAATATATTCAACCACTCCCATAACTATGCGTTCCGATAATCCTTTTCTATTGTAAAAAAATATAAGTTGTGTTATACTGACAGGGGAAAATATCAGTAAGTAATTTTATAAACCGAAAGGGGAGAATACGAGGTTGGCTGAGGTGTTGGAAAAAAAGTCCGAAACGGTTTTTTCCGGGGAAAGGATTCCGGAAAGAAAAAGAATATACCTTCTTGACGAAATCAGAGGGCTTGCGGTTGTCGCTATGGTTCTTTATCATATGTTGTATTCTGCGGGCGAGGTTTTCGGCTATGAAGCGGTACATAATATTTTTATATCGGTGATGTCTTTTGAACCGATAATCCCCGTAACATTTATATTCATATCCGGTATCTGCACACGGCTGAGCCGTTCGAACCTGAAGCGAGGCTGTATTCTTTTTATTGTAGCCTTGGCTGTCAATATTGTAACGTGGGTTTTTGTTCCGCAGATTGTTATACGTTTCGGGGTTATAAATCTTTTGAGCGTTTCCATGATTCTTTACGGACTTTTTGAAAAGGGGATCAAAAGAATAAACTGCATGGTCGGATTTTTTCTTTCTCTTTTTCTCTTTGCTCTGACGTGGGGAGTTTCAAGGCATTATGTTGGACTTCTGAATTTTGAACTGTTTGAGCTTCCCGAGGTTCTCTACCGGTCGGATTTCCTTTTTCCGATAGGATTCAGGAATGCACGGTTCTTTTCATCGGACTATTTTCCGCTTCTGCCGTGGCTGTTTATGTTCCTTTCAGGCTCGTTTTTCTGGGGAGCGGTCAAGGATAAAAAGCTTCCGGATACGTTATATAAAATGCATTTCAAGCCGCTTTCGTCAGTCGGACGATATGCCGCCGTAATATATATCGTTCATCAGCCTATGATATTTGCGGTGCTTTATGCTATTGAATATTTAAGATAACAAAAACACGCATAGGGATTTCTCGTGCGTGTTTTAGTTTATTATTTCAGGATTATTCCGCTATCAAATGTGTGTGAGAAAAATTTGGCTGCTTTTCAAATAGAAATACGCATAGCCATTGAATCGGTGGTTAATATTCATATTTGGTTGTCTTTTTTCATTATATCACAATAAATAATAGATTTGAATATATTGACTTTATCTTTTTAAATCTGCAATAAAAACAAGTTATTATTCTCATATCCTATTGAGAAAGCTTTGATAATGTGATATAATAAAAATAATTATGTGTTTGTGCGGAATAGGAGTAAATTTCTTTTTCTGTACATATTAACCCCGATATAATGAGGAGAAGTGAAATAAAATGAAATTAGGTATAGTAGGTTTGCCGAATGTCGGCAAGAGTACGCTTTTTAACGCTATCACAAATGCAGGCGCTCAGAGCGCAAACTATCCGTTCTGTACGATTGAGCCGAATGTCGGAGTTGTTGCAGTTCCCGACAAGAGACTTGACAAGCTTGCAGAAATGTATGACCCGGACAAGTATACTCCGGCAACTATCGAGTTCGTTGATATCGCAGGTCTCGTTAAGGGCGCTTCAAAGGGCGAGGGCCTCGGAAACAAGTTCCTTTCGAATATCCGTGAGTGCGACGCTATCGTTCATGTTGTGAGATGTTTTGAAAACGATGACATTATCCATGTTGAGGGAAGCGTTGACCCTCAGAGGGATATCGATACAATCAACCTTGAGCTAATTCTTTCCGATGTCGAGATGATCGACAGACGAATCGACAAGGCAACAAAAATGGTTAAGGCCGACAAGAAATATCAGGCGGACGTAGATTTCTTCAAGCGTGTGAAGTCCGTTCTGGAGGAGGGAAAGGCGGCTCGCTGTGTTGAGTGTACGGACGATGAAAAGGCGCTTCTCGCAGATGTTGCGCTTCTCACGAACAAGCCTATTATCTATGCCGCAAATATGAGCGAGGACGATTTCGCAAACGGTCTCGAAAACAACGAGGGCTTCAATGCCGTGAAGGCTTTGGCTGACAGCGAGGGCGCAGGCGTTCTCCCGATCTGTGCTCAGATCGAGGCCGATATCGTTGAAATGGACAAGGAAGAAAAGGAAATGTTCCTCTCCGACATGGGTCTTGAGGAATCCGGACTTGACAGACTCATCAGAGAATGCTACTCTCTTTTAGGTCTCATTTCCTATCTTACGGCAGGAAAACCCGAGGTGCGTGCATGGACCATCAAGAACGGCACAAAGGCTCCTCAGGCAGCAGGAAAGATTCACAGCGATTTTGAGCGCGGCTTTATCCGTGCCGAAGTCATTCACTTCGACGACCTTATCGCATGCGGTTCGATGACGGCGGCAAAGGAAAAGGGACTGGTTCGAAGCGAGGGAAAGGAATACGTCATGAAGGACGGAGATATCGTTCTTTTCAGATTTAACGTATAAGACTATAAATAAGCAAACTTGAAAATTACAGAAAGAAGTTTGAAAGAGGACCGGTAAAAGTTTTTGCCCAGCTTTTTTCAAAAAGCTGGCAGGTCGAGTTGCGCCGGCGAA
>CAMHNT010000124.1 GCA_946186535.1 uncultured Clostridia bacterium | reverse complement strand
TGCGAAAATCATCCTCGAAAATCCTTTTAAAGCTTTTAATCAGAAATCAGTATTAAACCCCGGATTTTACTCTCTTGTTTACAGATTTTCTCTGATATATTCCAGAATCTCTTTGTCTGCCGGACAGAATTCAAAATTGCACATTTCGGATTTGTCTATCCATTTCATATCCGAATGTTCCAAAAGCTTTGGTTCACCGTTTAAGATTTCAGCATTGAACAGCGTCAGATGAATCCGAATATCAGGGTATTCATGAATGACCTCATAAAAAATATCGCCGACTTTTATATCAATGTCAAGTTCTTCCCTGCATTCACGGATCAGCGCCACTTCTTTAGTTTCGCCTTTCTCAACCTTGCCGCCGACAAATTCCCACAGCATAGCTCTTGATTTGTCGGGAGGACGTCTGCATATGAGAAACTTTCCGTTCCTGCGGATCAGCGCAGCCACGACTTCAACCATTTTCATTCTCTTCTTTCAAAAAATTTTCCGAGGCAAATTCAAGAAGCTTTTCCTTTTCGTTCGGAAGATTGCCGCTGATAACCTCTTCCAGAAGGTTTTTAAGAATATCGCCCATTTTCCTTCCCGGCTTCACTCCGAGAGCGATCAGATCATTTCCGCCGATCTCCATATCCTTAAGCGAAAAGCATGATTTTGCATTCAGAATCTCGTTTGCTATTTTTTCGATTCTGTCAAGATATTCAAGCCTTGAGAAGCATATGGGACTTTGGGCGAGTGTGTCGGCTCGTTTTATTTTGAGAAGCGTGAAGAACATCTCGGGCGTGTTTTTCCCGAGCGAACGCTTTACTGCGCTTTCGTTTTCTTCAATCTGAACGTCGTGAATTTTTACGAGCTTCGTAA
The DNA here is from genome assembly GCA_946186535.1 of uncultured Clostridia bacterium. GTDB lineage: Bacteria > Bacillota > Clostridia > Oscillospirales > Acutalibacteraceae > RUG592. Next base: position 5,746 of record CAMHNT010000124.1, on the reverse strand, counting down.
CGGTCGCTTTCGTTAAGTTGTCGAATTTGAGTCGTGAAAGAATTTTCTCCGTCATTTCCGCACCAATATTTGCGTGACCGTAAAAATGTCCCTGACCGTCTTTCATGAAGAAACATTTCGGCTTTCCTATGTCGTGAAAGAATGCGGCAAGCCTTAAAACAGGCTCGGGATCTGTGTTTTCGACAGCGACTGCCGTGTGGGTGAGAACGTCGTAAATGTGGTGAATATTCTTCTGGTCGAACCCTTTCATCGGAAGTGCTTCCGGTATCACAACACCGATAACGTCTATATATTCAATCAGAACATTTTTTACGTTTTTGCCGCACAGAAGCTTCACAAATTCGCTTGCTATTCTTTCGCTGCTGATGTTCCTCAGAAGCTCTTTGTTTCTGAAAACAGCATTTTTTGTGTTCTCTTCTATATCAAATCCGAGTACGGAAGAGAATCGGATAGCTCTCATAATCCTCAGAGCGTCCTCGCTAAAGCGTTTGTCCGCATCGCCGACGCACCGGATTATCCTGTTTTTGATGTCTTCTTCTCCGCCGTAAAAATCACAGATACCGTGTTCTTCGTCGTAAGCAATAGCGTTCATTGTGAAATCACGTCTTGCCGTGTCTTCTTCAAGACTTTTTGTGAAGGTGACATTTTCGGGATGACGGTTGTCTGAGTATTCGGAGTCGATTCGGAAAGTGGTGATTTCAAGCGGAACGCCGTGAATCAGAACCGTGACAGTTCCGTGCTTGATTCCGGTTTCAATAACACGGTAGTTTTTAAAGATTTTTTTTACCTCAGAGGGTTCGGCGGAGGTGGTTATGTCGTAATCCTTCGGAACGTCTCCGAGAAGACTGTCACGAACGCATCCGCCTACGATGTATGCTTCAAAGCCGTTTTTTGTTATATTGTCTAAAGCGATTTTTACTTCATCGGGGAGATATATCATAGAGTTGACCTCACTATATTTTGTAATTTAATCTATAAATGAGCAAATTTGAAAATTGCACAAAAATGTCTGAAAGAGGACGGTTAAAGTTTTTGCCCAGCTTTTTTCAAAAGGCGCCCCGAAGGAAGTGCCCTTGGGGTACGAAGCCCTTAACTATATGCGGCATTTTTATAAAACGCTTTGTACAAGTTGACTATCAGTTAAACGTTTTGCTCTTTTATAGCTAAAAGATTTCTTAATTTCAAAAGAGTATAAAAATCAAAAACAAGCATATTCATTAACAAAGGAGAGATGATAATGAATATGCCGTTGATGATTGGTATTATAGCCGCAATTGTAGTAGTTTATTCGATAGTGAACGCAGTCGGAAAAGCAAAAAATCCGGTGAAAAAAAGCATAGCAGGCGTGCTGACAGGCTTTGCCGCTTTGATTGCCGTGAATCTGCTCGCTCCGCTGACGAGCGTTTCCGTTCCGATCAGCGTCCTTACGGTCCTGACCGCCGCAGCCGGAGGGATTCCAGGAGTAACGCTTATACTTGCTTTAAATGCGTTTTTTTGATTTTCTGATTTCTTCGAGAGTCTGTTCCGCAAATTCCGAGTTGTTTGTGATGGTTGCAATCATCATTTTATAAATCATTTCGGCGTTCGACTGAAAATTCTTCTTCACGAGACGAGCCTGCTTTGAATCGGGAACATAGAGCTGAAAGCTGAAAAGATCGTTTTCCTCACCTTTCACGTGACAGTCAACCATATAACCGTTCTTTATTTTGCTGATCTCGGCGACGTTTTCGGTTTCGTTGCGTTCCTGCATCAGAAGCTCCGTTACGGTCGACATCGCACGTTCCCTAACGGTCAGGGGAAGTTCGTCGCTCAGATTTGCGGCTATCAGCCTGCCGCTTTTTGAAACCGTAAAAAGATCGTTTTCGACGTCGGTCTGAATGATATTCTGCTTTTTCTGCAAATCGTTGAAAGAGTCAAGTATTTCAAAGTAATTGGCAATGCCGTTTTTTTGCATAGCGGTAATTACCAGATCCTTTTTTATGGGCTTTTTCACGCTGTCAATAATATAACAGATAAGAAGTCTTACATTGCTTCGTTTCCTCAGTCCGCCCGGATCAATGCCGGCGTCTATAGCATCGTATTCAAAATCCATAAAATCACCGCCTCAGTTAAATATCAATTGTTAAAAACCGAATAAATACCGCCTGAAAGACGGAATTCACCTCGTCTGCATATTCTCCGTCATATTGCACTATGCATTTTTTTATATGCATTCTGTGTGAAGACGTATCGGACGATATGCCGGAAAATCAGTCTATGCAGAACGTCTATAAAGTTTTTATCAGTCTTTAATTTAATTATAACACATTTTTATACGGTTTGTACATACTTTTTATTTTTTTATTAGACAGAATTAAATATTGACGAAATTCAGAAAATGTGCTAATATATCATTTAAAGGGAGGTATGTATATGGACTATTTACCGTATATCTGGATAGCAGTAATGGTAATTATGGCAATTTTTGAAGGCGTGACGACCCAGCTTGTTTCAGTCTGGTTTGTTATCGGCGCATTGTTTGCCGCAATAGTCAGCTTTTTGGTTCCTGATTTTGGGATTCAGTTCGGAGTCTTTGTCGGAGTTTCTCTGATACTGCTCGTTGTAACAAAACCGCTCGTAAAAAAAGCGAAGGAAGTTAAAACCGAGCCCACGAACGCAGACAGGAACATCGGAAAAATTGCGATAGTTACGCAGGAAATCAACAACACCGCAGGCACCGGTCAGGTGAAACTCGGCGGAAACACATGGACGGCAAGGTCATTGAATGATCAGGTCGTTCCCGAGGGCGCAAAGGTTACGGTCAGGGAGATCAGCGGAGTGAAGCTGATGGTTGTTCCCGAAAGTAACTGATGCGGAATGTTTAAATTGGAAGGAGATTTTTTATGGGACCGTTTTTTGTTTTTCTTGGAATAATTATTTTAATAGTTTTGATCATTGTTGTATCAAACGTAAAGGTTGTACCGCAGGCTAATGCTTATGTCGTTGAGAAGCTCGGTGCATATCATGCGACATGGTCGACGGGACTTCACGTTAAGATGCCGTTTATCGATAGAATCGCACGAAAGGTATCTTTAAAGGAGCAGGTTGTGGACTTTCCTCCGCAGCAGGTTATCACAAAGGATAACGTAACGATGCAGATCGATACAGTCGTATATTTTCAGATCACAGATCCTAAGCTCTATACTTACGGCGTAGAACGTCCGATTGCAGCTATCGAAAATCTTACGGCTACAACTCTTCGTAACATAGTCGGCGAGCTCGAGCTTGACCATACTCTCACATCACGTGACGTTATCAACACGAAGATCAAGATCATTCTTGACGAAGCTACCGACGCATGGGGCATTAAAGTAAACCGTGTCGAGCTTAAAAATATTCTTCCGCCGAGAGAAATTCAGGACGCCATGGAGAAGCAGATGAAGGCTGAGCGTGAGCGCCGTGCGAAGATCCTTGACGCCGAAGGTGAGAAGCAGGGTCAGATCCTCGTTGCTCAGGGTCACAAGGAAGCCGCAATCCTTCAGGCTGACGCTATCAGAGAGTCAAAAATCAGGGAAGCACAGGGTGAAGCAGAAGCTATCCTCACTGTTCAGAAAGCGTATGCGGACGCACTCAGAATGCTCAACGAGGCTTCTCCTACAGATAAGGTTATCCAGCTCAAGAGTCTTGAAGCTTTCGAGAAGGCAGCCAACGGAAAGGCTACGAAGATTATTATTCCGTCCGAGATTCAGAATCTCGCCGGTCTTGTAACGTCCGTCAAAGAGGTTGCCAATACAAAAACAGAAAATTAAATTTAAAACCGACAGTCCTTGCATTGCGATGTGAGGACTGTATTTTTTTATAAATTTATACAATATTTTGTTCTGTTCTTACTTGATATTGATTTATTTATTTTTCGACAGATTATTGACTATTAGAATAAACTTTGATAAAATATCAAAGGATATTTTATTTTGATCCGGTGAATTTATTTGATAAAATATGGGTATTTCTAAGCACTATATAATTGAAATTCATATTGAATTAACGGAGGAAAGATAAAATGGCTGACGTTGTTTTATATAAAGGTGAACCTCTCAGATTGATTCTGCTTTTCGGCAGGCCGTGTCTGAGGGCTACGGCTTCCGGGCAGACAGATATCCGAAAATGAAGTTTGTCGGCGGTTATCCTAACGAATGGTGTATTTTTATTGATGACCTGACAGACGATGAAAAATTTTGGATAACATCTGAAAACGGTGATATTATCGATATAGATCGGGAAATTGCCAAACTGAAATAGATTTATCCGGTATATTCGGGGGGTATTGATAATATCTGCTTGATTGACTGTTTCGTCAGATTTTTCAAACCCAAACGGATATCTTAACAAGGATTATTTTGGGAAAATAAATTTAGTAAATATGTAAGGACTTTTTGATTATGAAAAAATTATTGTCTGTAATACTTTCGGCTTCGATTCTGTCATTCGTTACGTTGTGCGGATGCATGGACAGTATCAGCATGCCGTTCGGAAATACGTCCGAAGATGTTTCGGAAAGCGCTCCTGACGACGGGGAGGTAGAATTCTATCATCAATCCAATCCGGAAATCAATATCGAAGTTCCGTCTACGTCTCCGCTTTCTCAGAGTCAGATCGATGAAATCGTGAAGAACGCCGACAGCGTTCTGGCTCAGTATCCCGAATTTTCGGGAACGGTTCTGATGTCGTCCGGAAATCAGATAATATACGAAAAGTCTTTCGGAAAGACGGGAAAGGGCTCTGACGAGAACTGCAACGAAACTTACTATCAGATAGGTTCGGTCACAAAGCAGTTCACAGGAACCGCAATTCTTCTCCTCGAGCGTGAGGGAAAGCTTAATACAAGCGATACAATAGACAAGTATTTTCCCGGGTATGATTATGATTTCATTAAAGAGATAAAAATTTCTCATCTCCTTGAGATGTCGGCAGGAATGGGCGACTACATGGAGATCATCGAGGGAAATCAGGAGATTCTGGACAACTATCTTAAAGCAGCCAAAAAATCCGAGGACGAAGCGAAGAAATTCATCGTCGATACAATTTTCGGCGCAGGCATCTCAACTACTCCCGGTACGGTTTATACATATTCGAATTCCGCATACTATCTTCTCGGACTGATTATCGAACAGCTTTCGGGACTTTCATACAGAGATTATCTCCAGCAGAATTTCTTTGACCTTGCCGATATGAAGGATACATACTTTGTCGGTGACGGAATGGACAATCAGACCGGTTATTCCTACTATCAGAGCAAATACGTTTCCGATGAGGACGACAAATATCTTAAGGCGGAAGGCGACTATCCGTACCTTTTCTCGGCGGGTTCCGTTGTTTCAACGGCGGAGGACGTCAACAAATGGCTTGATGTTGTTGTGTCCGACGAAATCTTTTCTGCGGCAGACCGTCAGAAAATTGAAAAATCGCTGATGCTCTACAATTATGGCTGGAATACATCCGACAATATGTGGCACCACAGCGGAAGAACGTATGTATATTCTTCTCAGGTTTTTGCCGATTATCATACGGACACAAAGCTGGTTATTCTGACAAATATTGCGTTCTATGATTCGCTGAATCAGATCTCTTTGGGAGTATATCTTCCTCTTGTCAATGCAGCAAAATCAGCGAAATGATTTTGTCTTATACAGTTATATAATTTTTAAAATTGCGATACTTTATCGTTGGGGGAGAACCACATGCAGCGGGTTCTCCTTTTTTTATAGTT
>CAMHNT010000123.1 GCA_946186535.1 uncultured Clostridia bacterium | reverse complement strand
GACACCGATTCCGAGACAGACACATCGACCGAAACTGACAGTGACACCGAAACAGATTCCGACATAACGGACACCGATTCCGAGACAGACACAGCGACCGAAACTGACAGTGACACTGAAACGGAGTCCGATACAACGGATACCGATTTCGAAACGGACACAGCGACCGACACTGACACGGACACTGAAACGGAGTCTGACACAACGGATACCGATACAACGGATACCGATTCCGAAACGGACACATCAACCGATGAAACCGGCGATGTTGACACAGATTCCGATACAACGGATACCGATTCCGAAACAGACACAGTGACTGGCACAGACACTGACACAGGATCGGATTCTGATTCGGATACCGATTCGAATTCGGACACGGATTCCGCTTCCGACACTGATTCAAGCAACAACACTAATACAAACACGAATACTAACACTAACCAGAACAACAGAGATTCATCACGATCTTCAGTTTCCGATTCGAATACATCCAAGACCGGAGACAGCAGACCGATTGAATTAGATTTTATTGTTCTTGTGGCTTCTGCTATCGTGATAGGCGTTTTGCTTGTATCAAAGAAAAAAAGCGATGATTTATAATTAATAATTGATTTGATTCCAAGAGGAACAGATGTAAAGGTCTAATCCCGATACATCTGTTCCTTTTTTTCGTTTGCTTTTGGTTTCCGGAAAATCGGATTGTCCTAAAGGTTTTTATCCATTTCTAAAAATCTGCAAGTTTAATATAAAAACACAATGAGATTTTGACTGTTCGGAATTATGAATTGCGAATGCAATGCAGGATATATGTTTTCGGGTTTTGTTCGTTTTGCTGTGATAATGACTTGTATTTGAATATAAAATGTGATATAGTAATAACATAAGTTATTTTTGGCATTTCAAAGATAATACTAATTTCTAATAAAAGCTTTAGCATCTGACCAAAGTATAGTATAATGATAATGGTGATGAAACGATGATTAGAAAGTATAAATTTAGAGAAGAAGATAAAAGGATCATAAAAGAAGCCCGAAAGAAAAATAAGGATAAACGAGCTGAAGTGAGGCTTCTTGCATTAGAACTGAGGTCAGAAGGTAAAAAAGCAAAGGAAATATCCGAAAGAACAGGAATGAATGCGCCATATATCAGTCAGCTTGCGGCAAAGTATTTTCAAAGAAAGTATTTTAAAGGCGGAATAGAAACAATCAGTGGAAACCATTACGGTGGAAACAGAAGAAATATGAGCGTCGCAGAAGAAGAGAAGATTCTTAAACCTTTTTGAAAAAGCCGAAAAGGGAGAAATAGTAGAAATATCAGAGATAAAGAAAGCATATCAAGAAAAGGTTGACCACAAAGTTAGCGAAACGCAAATATACTATGTGCTTCATAGACATGGCTGGCGTAAAATCATGCCAAGAAGCAGACATCCGAAGAAAGCAAGCGAAGAGAAGATAGAAGCCTCAAAAAAATTAATCAAATCGTAAAGGAAGAATGCGAAGTTTTCCACAATTCCACAGTGCGATTAATGTTTCAGGACGAAGCAGGTTTCGGGAGAATAAACAAACTAAAATACTGTTGGTGTAAAAATGGGATTCGACCTTCGGTTCCATGTCACCATATAAGAGAATACAGATACGTTTATGGAGCGGTAGAACCTATTACGGGAGAAAGCTGCTTTCTGATCATGCCATATTGCAACACGAATTGTATGAATGTTTTTCTTCATCACTTATCTTTAGCATACCCGAAAGATAGAATTATCTTGGTATGTGACGGAACTGCATGGCATAAGTCACATTCGTTAATTATACCTGAAAATATCAGATTGGTTTTTATCCCGCCTTACACACCTGAAATGAATCCAATTGAGCAAATTTGGAAAGAGATTAGAAAACGCGGCTTTAAAAATGAAGTTTTTCAAACGCTTAACAAGTTGTCGATCGTTTGTGTTTTACCATTAATAATCTTTCTCCGTCTACCATCACAAGCATCACTGCAAGGAGTTGGATTGTTAATGCGTTTAATTAGAAATTAGTATTATTTAAGAGTTGTAAAAACGGTACAAAAATATATTGACATTGCAGATGGAGTTTTGTATAATAATTATAATATTTTATTGATATGAAAAGAGGTATAGATATGAGTTCAAACGCAATGCATAATATTACATACGGTCTTTTTGTGGTTACGTCATGCCTGGACGGAAGGGACAATGGCTGCATTACAAATACTCTGGCTCAGGTTACGTCAAATCCGAACAGAGTAAGCATTACCGTAAACAAGGCTAATTTCACTCATGATATGATCATGAAGTCGGGAAAGTTTACCGCGTCGATAATAAACCGCAACGCTGATTTTTCACTCTTTAAGCACTTCGGCTTTCAGTCGGGCAGAGATGTGGACAAGTTTGACGGTTTCAGGGATTGCGCAAGAGGTCTTAACGGAACGCTTGTTATCACGAAGGGCATAAACTCGTTTATTTCCGCTTCGGTGTGTCAGACTGTTGATCTTGGTACTCATACGATGTTTATAGCGGATGTTACCGATACAGGGGTTCTTAATGATGTGCCGTCCGTTGATTATGCGTATTATCTTCAGAACATCAAGCCAAAGCCTCAGGAAGCAGGGAAAACTCCGGACGGAAAGACTATCTGGCGCTGTATGATCTGCGGTTATGAGTATATAGGAGAGGAACTTCCGGAGGATTTTATATGTCCACTGTGTAAGCACCCTGCAAGCGATTTTGAAAAGGTTACGAAATGATAAATACCGGCAAGATTAAAAGCAGGTGAACCCAAGTCGCAGAGATGAATCAATACGGATATTCGTATTCAAAAGAGGCGTTGGACGCTTCGGATTCAAAAATTGTATGAGAGTTTTTCCGAAACGAATACAAGACACGGCACGATGTGCTTTCGTGAATTGTTCTGTTCATAGCGCCGCTTATCGGAGCCAGCAGCGGCTGAGAATGCTTTTCAATCAGTCTGACAGACAATGTCATATCTCCCTGGCCGATTATGATTTCACCGTTTTTTATTTTCAAAGCTTTTGCGCCCAGATAAGTTGCGAAACGATATTCCCTTTTGTTTAAGGAAATTACTCCGATAATACCCGTAAAAGAAAACAGCCCGAACGGTATATCCGCCAAGCTTAGCATAATCGAGCCGTTATCGAAAATACATTGAGTCCAGATATATTTTTTTGGAAAAGAATATCCCCGGTCTCCTTCAATATAACCTACAGCATTGTCAAAGCTGTAGGTTATTCCGTTAATATCTATTTTTCCGTTTACTGTATGCTTCATACTTAGAACGCTGTGTCGGCATTCCATAAACGGAACATAACGGAACGGTCCCATTATATCGTATCGGATAGGTGAGAATTTTCCGAAAGACAGCGTTCCGGAAACAGACAGAGAGGGAGTGTCTATAAAAAGATTTATTCCTCTGCTGCTGAATCTGTTGTTTCTGATTGAAAATTCAAAGCCTTTTTTCGTTTTCGAAAAGTCTTCATATCCGAACTCTGCGTTCCGGGCGCTTGCGTCCGTAATTATCTGTATTGAGCAGGATCGGTTATTATGGGAGCTGTGAAAAGCAGGAATAACCGCAAGTGTATTTTCGTCCGACTGACATTTGAAGTACCAGCCGCAGAAATAGTCACGCAAAAAATCACAGCCTTTTTTCAAACCGGCTATAGGTTAGGGTGTGTTGACACTAAAGTTAACGCACATCTTTTTGGCATAATTTTGCTCATACTGCGTCGGAAAATCTTGCCGGGCGGACAGCCCGCCTGCAATTTTTCTCCTTGTTTGAGCAGAAATCCTGCTCAAAAATCTGCACATTCCAGTAGTGTCAACACACCCTAGTCGATTTGATCATTTATAATTCTAATGTTATTTTTCGTTAGTCCGAAAAAAATATTCCGTATTCATGGAAAAAAGTATAAAATAATTATTCCTGCGCACCATAAATCTCGGAGTGATTTATATGTCAGAAAAATCAGTTATGAAATCAGTATGGAGCGCAGATTCAAATCTTCCCCGGTTCCCTTCTCAAAAAGACGACATCCGCACGGACGTTCTTGTCATAGGCGGAGGTATTTCGGGAATTCTTACCGCATACTTCCTTCAGCAAAAAGGGATTGACTATGTGCTTGTCGAAAAGGGAAGAATCTGTTCGGGAACAACAAGGAACACTACGGCAAAAATAACGTTTCAACACGGGCTGACCTATCAAAAAATTTTAAAAAAATACGGAACGGAATCTGCACGGAAGTATCTGTTGGCCAATAAGACGGCAGCCGAAAAATATGCCGAACTGTGCAGGAACATAGACTGCGGCTATGAAACAAAAGACAATTATGTGTATTCCGTTTCCGACAGAAAAAAGCTTGAGAGTGAAATGACGGCTTTGCAGAAAATCGGATATAAAGCCTGTTTATGCGAAGAAATTCCTGTTCCGGTAAAGACTTTGGGCGCAGTGAAATTTGAAAATCAGGCGCAGTTCAATCCGCTGAAATTTGTATCTTCAATATCCGAGGGACTCAGAATATATGAAAATACATTTGTAAAAGAGATGATCGAAAATACGGCTGTTACAAACCGTGGAAAAATATATGCTGATAAGGTTATCTGTGCGTCACATTTTCCCTTCATAAACAAACACGGCAGTTATTTTCTCAAGCTCTATCAGCACAGATCATATGTGATTGCTCTTGAAAACGCTCAGGACGTAAACGGAATGTACGTTGACGAGAACCACTCGGGTATGTCTTTCAGAAATTACGGGAATCTTCTTTTCGTTGGCGGAGGCGGAGAACGTACAGGCAAAAACGGAGGCGGCTGGAACGAACTGAGAAATTTTGCAGATGAATTTTATCGTGATGCAAAGGAGAAATACTTCTGGGCAGCGCAGGATTGCATGAGTCTTGACGATATCCCGTATATCGGCCGGTATTCAAGGAGCACGTCTGATTTTTATGTTGCTTCCGGATTTAATAAATGGGGTATGACGGGAGCCATGGTTTCGGCAATTATTCTCAGTGATATGCTTGCGGGGAAAGATCATGATTTTGCGGATATTTTCGATCCGTCGAGGAGTATACTCAGATCACAGCTTTTTATCAATGGCTTTGAAGCGACAAAAAATCTTCTGACAATTTCCTCTCCGAGATGTCCTCACCTTGGCTGTGCTCTTAAATGGAACAGCGCGGAACACTCGTGGGACTGTCCGTGTCACGGTTCACGTTTTGCGGAAAACGGAGAGCTTCTCGATAATCCTGCTAACGGAGATCTTTATTGAAAAAAGGTTAAAAATAAGAAATTTTGAAAATTGCACAAAAAGGTTTGAAAGAGGACCGTTAAAGTTTTTGCCAAGCTTTTTTCAAAAAGCTTGCGGAGTCCAGAGGCAGAGCCTCTGGTGGGCTTTTAAGGGCGAAGCCCTTAACATCTCGTTACTCCTTAAAAATGCCGCAGTGCGGCATTTTTATAAAAGTTCTTGCACAAGTTGACTATAAGTTAAACGATTTGCTCATTTATAGTTATATAATAAAAAGGAGCATTTCGTTTATGAACAGAAAGATTAAAATCACTGCAGACAGTACGTGCGATTTAAACCCTGAACTTCAAGAAAAATTCGACGTTGAAATAATTCCTTTACATATTGTATATGATAACGAAAGCTTTGACGATTGCGTCGATATTTTTCCTTCCGACATCTTCCAACGATACAGCGAAAGCAAACAGCTTCCGAAAACTGCTGCCGTAAGTGTTTGGGAATATACCGAACGTTTCAAAAAATATATTGACGAAGGATACGAAATAATCCACATTAACCTCGGTTCATCGATTTCTTCATCCTATCAGAACTGTGTTGCCGCAGCCGCAGAGCTCGGACACGTTTACCCCGTCGATTCTCAGAGTCTTTGCATGGGTTCGGGTCTGCTCGTGTGCAAAGCATACGACCTGATCAACGAAACGGATATGAGCGCCGCCGAAATTGCCGAAGAGCTGAAAAAAACTGTACCGCTTGTACGATGCAGCTTCGTTATCGACAGTCTGGAGTTTCTGCGTGCAGGCGGAAGATGTTCCACTCTCGCAATGCTCGGAGCAAACCTTCTGAATATCAAGCCGTGTATTGAGGTTAATAACGCTGACGGCGCATCAATGACTGTCGGAAGAAAGTACCGAGGCAAGCTGGATAAGGTTGTTATACAGTATGCCAGAGAAAAGCTTTCTCAATATTCCGCCTTTGACACAAAAAGAATCGCTCTGGTAAGTGCAGGCGTTTCCGATGAGATCATTCAAAGTGTATACGATATCCTGAAAGAATACGGAATCTTCGAAGAGATTTGCGTTTCAACTGCCGGATGTACAATTTCAAGTCATTGCGGTGCGGGAACTCTCGCAGTTATTTTTATTACAAAATAATGGTGAGTCTGGTTAAAGCCGAATTCGGTGATTGTTCGGAAATTCACAGAATGCAGGTTGAATCGTTTAACTCTCTGCTATTAAAATATCAGGATTTTGAAACAAGTCCTGCTGCGGAATCTCTCGAAAGAATCCGGGACAAAATGAGAAGCTCAGACTACTATTTCATAGTATTGAACGACAAAGTAAAAATCGGAGCTATCAGGATCATTC
>CAMHNT010000122.1 GCA_946186535.1 uncultured Clostridia bacterium | reverse complement strand
TTTTAATTGATTATGTAATTCATTAATTTTTTTGAGAGTAAACCGAAAAAAAACCTGTATTCAGATGGGTTTACAGTGAAAAAATTTAAATCAAGTGGAAAAGAATTAAAATTTATTCCTCTTAACAAACATTTAAAAAATCGTTAACAGGTGCTATAATACAAACATAGAAATTTTGCTGCTGCTAATAAGTCTGATTGCTTAGCACGATTTGAATTATAAACATATTTTTATAAGATATACATTTGAAATCGAAGCTGAAGTTTTTATAATTTTTTAAGAAAGGAGAAATTTTTTTATGGACAAGAAAAAATGGAGTTTAGAAAGAACTCTTACGGTTATAACCGTTGTAGCAGTATTCGCTCTTTGGTTTGGTGTTACAGCATTCGGAACATTTTCCGAAACAATTATTCCGTCTCCAAAAAGTGTTCTTGAAAGCTTTATAACAGCTGCGAGAGACGGTTATAAGGGACACACTCTTTTACAGCACCTCGGAACAAGCCTGCGCAGACTTGTCATAGCTTACTTACTTGTTGTGGTAACGGCTGTGCCGCTCGGTTTGCTCAGCGGATATAACTCAAAGATAAGAGCAATTTTTGAGCCTCTTGTTGAGTTTTATCGTCCGCTTCCGCCGCTTGCTTATTATACAATCCTTGTGTTGTGGATGGGTATTGACGAAAGCTCAAAGCTTGCGCTTCTCTATCTCGCAGGTTTTGCTCCTGTTTACATTTCGTGCGTTGCGGGTGTTATCAGAATCAAGGAGGACTACATAAACGGCGCGAAAACTCTCGGTGCAAATAACCGCCAGATTTTCTTCTATGTTATTTTCCCGGCAGCACTCACTGACGTTTTCACAGGTCTTCGTACAGCACTCGGTGTAGAATATACGACGCTTGTTTCCGCAGAAATGGTTGCTGCTACGGCAGGTATGGGTTGGCTCGTCCTTGACGCAAGCAACTACCTCAGAAGTGATATCGTTTTCATGGGTGTTATTATCATGGGCATTACGGGTATCCTTCTCGACAGAATTATTAGATTCGTCGAGGTAAAGGTAATTCATTGGAAGGGCAGAACTTAACAGACATTATACAGGGCGAAATAAATCTTCGGTTTTATTTTTATTTTTTATATTGTATTTATATCCGAATATTGTTTTTGTTAGGTGCTTTGAAAAATACAAAGCACTTTACGGAGGAGGAAAAATTATGAAAAAAATTATAAATTTAAAAAAGTCAGTTGCGTTGATCTCGGTTCTTGCGATTTCGGCAGTCAGTCTTACAGCCTGCAACGGTTCTTCGTCAACATCTTCAGGCGCAGACCAAGCTTCGGGCGGCAATGAAGCTTCACAGAGCACAGAGGCTGCTTCCGGCAATAAAGCAACCAAGATCAATATCGGTACACTTGATCTTGTTAACGGTGATTTGATTGCTCAGTATGAAAAATGGTACGAAGACGAGCTTGGAGTTGAGGTTAATATCATTAAGTTCGATTCAGGTAAGGATATTAACTCGGCTATCGCTTCCGGCGGTATCGATATCGGTCAGGAGGGTTCATCACCTGCCGCTCTCGCTATTTCGAACGACCTCGATGTAGAGGTGTTCTGGATCGGTGACATTATCGGAAAAGCTGAGACACTTGTAGCAAAGAACGATTCGGGTATAAGCAGTCTTGCTGATCTTAAGGGCAAGAAGGTGGGTACTCCGTTTGCTTCAACTGCACATTACAGCCTGCTCAATGCACTTGAGCTTGAGGGTGTTGACGCTAATGAGATCACAATCCTTGACCTTCAGCCCGATGATATTTATGCTGCATGGCAGAGAGGCGACATCGATGCAGCTTACGTTTGGTATCCGGTTCTCGGCAACCTCCTTCAGGACGGCACAGCTATTACGGATTCGGAAGCTCTTTCCGAAAAGGGAGTTGTTACAGCAGATACCAATATCGTAAGAAAGCAGTTTGCTGACGAGAACCCTGAGCTTGTTACAAAGTTCGTTGAGCTCCAGCTCAAGGCTAACGATATCATCAACAACGACAGCGACAAAGCAGCAGAGGAAATTGCTTCAGTTCTTGAAATCAGCAAGGAAGACGCTGCCGACCAGATTACACAGTTCAAATATTTGACAGCAGAGGAAGAAATTGACTATCTTGATAACAACTTTGCTCAGACATTGAAAAATACAGCAGATTTCCTTGTTACTCAGCAGAGCATCAAATCCGCTCCGGATCTCGACGTTTTCCAGAGTAAGGTAACATCAGAGTTCGTCAAGGCAGCCTCAGAATAAGGAGGTTTAGGATTATATGTCTGAAACATGGAAGGAAAAGCTGTACGAACCTTCCGATGAGGTTATATCCGTACAGCACGTAAATTATGAGGGCGCAGAACCTCAGGTGGAGGGCGAAGAATTAATCTCCATTGACCATGTGGATTTAAGCTACACAGGAAACACAGGCCCTATAAAAGCTTTGGAGAACATCAACTTCAACATTTTTCCGAAGGAATTCATATGCGTTCTCGGTCCGTCAGGATGCGGAAAAAGTACTCTTCTGAAAATTCTGGCAGGTTTTATTCCTCCGACTTCAGGTTCCGTAAAGCTTGACGGTGAGGAAATAAAAGGTACGGATTGGCACAGAGGAGTTGTGTTCCAGCATCCGCCTCTCTATGAATGGTTTTCCGTTCGCACAAATGTAGCGTTCGGACCTAAGGTTAGAGGTGTTCCGAAAGAAGAATATGAACCTTTGGTTGATGAATATCTTGCGAAAGTCAATCTGACGGAATTTGCCGATAAGAAAATTTACGAGCTTTCGGGCGGTATGAAACAGCGTGTTTCCATTGCAAGAGCATTGATAAACAATCCCGAAATTCTTCTCATGGACGAGCCTTTCGGAGCATTGGACGCACTCACAAGAGAAAGCGTTCAGGATCTGACGAGAAAAATCTGGTGGGAAACAGGGAAGACAATATTCTTTATTACGCACGACGTTGAAGAAGCTTTGCTGCTGGCATCAAGAATAATCGTACTAAGCAGACACCCCGGCAAGGTTATTGAAGATATTCAGGTTAATTTTTCAAGACAGATTGTCGAAGAGAATGCAACGGACATCAAGTTTACGCCTGAGTTCTATAAATACAGAGAAAAACTTTTGAGACTCATTAACTCTCAGTAAAACTTTTTCTTCTCTTTTTAAATAAAGCGAGGTGTTCAGAAAAATTGCACACCTCGTTCATTTATACGATATAAAAAATGATTGGAAACAAAGCAATGAAAAAAACAAATTTTTCCGCTGTTTTAAAAACAGCATTAACAGTTATTTTCGGAAATGCGCTTTATGCCTTTACCGTTACTTTTTTTGTTGTTCCGTCAGAACTTATACTTGGAGGATTTACGGGACTTTCTATAACAATCAATCATTTTGTTGATATTAAAGTGTCGTATCTTGTATTCTTTTTCCACATGGCTGCATTTATTGTCGGTACAGCCGTTCTCGGAAAAAAGTTTGCAGCAGCAACGGCAGCCAGCACAATTCTGTATCCGCTTTTCTTAAGCTTCTTTGAGTTTATTTTTAAAAGCTTTCAGCTGCCGATAATTAAAATTCTTCCTCTGAATGCGCTTTTTGCGGCATTGCTTCTTGGAATTTCACTCGGAATTCTGACGAGAAACGGAACGTCAACGGGAGGTACTGAGGTTATTCCTCTTGTAATAAATAAACTTACAGGCCGTTCGGTGGGATTTGTTCTGTTTATACTTGACGGAGTAATTATGTTAGCTCAGCTTGTATATTCGGATTTTACAAAAATTATATATGGAGCGGCGATGGTTGCTCTTTATTCATTTATAGTGCATTTGATTTGCGGCACAAAGAAAAATCAGGATGATAATGAGGTGACAGAAAACGAAGAAATTTAATGAGAATTCAAATCTTATGGGAATGCTGTTTTCTGTAATGTCTGCCGTGATTTTTGGATTTACTCCATTGATAGCGAAAAGTATTTATGGATTTGGTTTTTCGTTTTACAGTGTGGCATTCGGCAGATTTTTAATAGGAAGTCTATACCTGTTTATTATAGTAAAACTTCAGCACAAACACAAAATACTTCTGCCCCCAAAACAGCTTTTTCACATTCTTATAATTTCCGTATTTTATGCATTGATGATTACGTTTTTATACTCATCCTATGAATACATAGATTCGTCAACGGCAACAACTCTGCACTTCAGTTATCCTGTATTTGTAATCCTGACAGCCGCTCTCTTATTCAGAAAAAAAACTGAACGGCAATCAGCTGATTTGTTCTGCATTGGCTATGTTCGGAATATTTTTACTTAATGACTGCTCGTCTGCCGTAAATTCTACCGGTGTTATTCTCGCATTGCTCTCGGGATTATCATATGCTCTCTATATAGTGCTTTCAGAAAAATTGAAAGTTGATGAAATACCGATTTTCGTTATGTCATTTTGGGTTTCTGTTTTTTCAATATGTATAGTCGGTATAGTACTCATTTTTACACCGCATGGCAATCCGGAGCTTAATGTCAGATCGATTTCATTATTTGCGTTGCTGGCGGTTTCAGTGAATGTATTTGCTATTGTGCTGTTTCAGAAGGGACTCGGACTTTGCGGAGGTGTAAAAGCATCTCTGCTCAGCACCTTTGAACCGATTACAAGCGTGATTGTCGGAGTGATTATTTATAGGGAACATCTGACGCTGAGAACTGCTGCGGGCATAGTTTTTGTACTTTCTGCGACCGTTGCTTTTATATTTGGCAGCAGCCGGAATCAGACATCGGAAGGTATATCCGTTTCACGAACATCTTCTGAAGACGAATGCCCGGTTGATTCCGAAAAAATTTTATTGAACGATTAAATGAATGCCTGAAATAATGAAAAGAAATATAATATTATTCTCTAATAGAAAGTAGACACTTTCTATTAGAGAAGGAAACGCTTAACGCGTTTCCCAATTGCGCTATAGCGCAATTGACGTCTCATACAATCCCCATTAAAAAGTAGAAAGTCTATTTTTTAATGGGGATTAGTATAAAATAAAAAACTGTAACTGCCCGAAAAGGCTTTAATGAATGAAAAACAAAAAATGCACCGGAGTTTTATTTTCCGGTGCATTTTCCGTTTTAACGTTTAGCTTTTAATTATTCCGGCTGTTTATTTGCGTCTGCCAGCAGCTCCTGTTAATATATGAATACATCGTCCGTAAATTCATCAACCGAGAATTCCTTTGTGGCATAAAGCACATCGATTGTACGATTTGCAGTATGAAACGCTGCTGCTTTACTACTTCAACAATTTCAGTATTGCGGAAATTGCTGAGATTATGGAGTGAAGCGAAGGTGCCGTGAAAAACAGGCTCAGCGTTGCGAGGGGCAAAATCAGAAAGTACGCAGAGGATCACGAGAAGGAAACGGGGGACAAGATGTTCGTATCCGTCGGTATTCCGTTTCTCACTCAGCTTTTCAGCAAGGAAGCAAGGCGCTCATGGTTCCTGATATGAGCAAGTCAATTATTTCGGAAGCGGCCGCTTCCGGTTCTGAAAATGCGTCTGCGGCAGAAAAAGCAGGAAGGAAAGGTTTTGATATTATGAGGAAAAAGGGTTTGATGATCGCAGCTTCGGTCGCTGTCGTGGCGGCAGCCGCAGCAGGTATAATTATCGGAGTGAATTCAGGGGACAAGGAAGTAAAGAGTCGGGAAAAAACGAATGTTTCCTCAGCTGTTTCCGCATCGGGCGAAAGCGGAGCCGCTTCAGGTTTAACTTCGGATGATGAAAGTGAAATAAGATATCACCATGAGCTTTATCTTGAGTATGGTTTTGACTATGATGGATTGCCCGAAATAAGCGGTAACATAGCATGGGCAGGCGGCTGCGCCGACAACTATAATACATTTGTTGTTACTGACAACAGCAAGGTATATTTTAAGAATGACTATGATCCGTTTGAATATTATTGTACGATTGACCCGGATTTTGATGAAATAATTCCGACCGGTCCGATTATGGACGAGAGTAAAAATGTCATTTTGCTTACGAAAAATAAGGACGGCTCTTATACTTTCCGCAACGAGGCCAAGGGAGTAAAAAGCAGCTTTAGTGCCGACGCTCTCGAACTTGTGAAATACAGCAACGGAAAGTTGTATCTGTATTCGATTGACCGGGGAGACGTATTCGTTTCGACAGTGGACGAGGACGGAAAAACTACGGAAAAAAACCGTGTTTCAGTGAAAAGGAATGATTCTGAACCAACCGAGCTGACGGATGTGAAGGCTCTGAACCACAGCGGAAAAAGCATATTCGGAGACAATATACTTGTGCTTGATGGCAGCGGCAGTCTCTTTGAAGTAATCTTTGACGCCGGCTCGTCAGGTGAGTTGCTCACAGAAAACACCGTTAGCCTTCAGCCTATGGACGATATAGAAAATATTATTGCCCAGGAATATTTCGATCAGCTTTTCATGTATTTAAAGAGCGGAGATCAGAACAATACAATCGGAATCTATCGGCATTAAGAAAATTTTAATCCGGAATACTTCGCAATATTTAATTATCCTGTATTATTTTTATAATTGACAATATTTGAACGTTAATTTATAATTATGGTAATGAGTTATAAAATCCTAACTCTTTGGCTTGTAATATCTTGTTATGGAGGAATAAATATAACAAATTC